>JAYUWT010000188.1:0-2056 GCA_043753405.1 Saprospiraceae bacterium
ATCAGGCTCTTTCGCTTACTTTCTCGTCCCGGCAAATGAAGGGCAATAAATGCTTATCTTGGCGTCTCAATAAATTCCACAATTATCTTATTGAATTCATCTGGTTTATCCATATTCATCAGATGTCCCGCATCATTTATTGAAACTTTTTCTGCATGGTTAATTTCGGTTGCCAGTATTTCAGCATTCTCTTTACAAGCCTCAATATCATATTCTGCCGTGATAATTAAGGTGGGAACTGTTATTTCTTTTAGCCTTTTTATAGCAGGAGGTGATAAAGATTTCATTTTGCTTTTATTTAGGAACCCCCAATAAGAATATTCGTATCCCATTTTCAATAATGAGTCTAGCGTGTTCGGTGACCTAACGGAATTTTTTACCGAATGATTTCCGGTCCACCAGTATTCGGTTGCAGCCCTTGCGCCATCTTTCTCTAGCACTTTAATTACCCTAGAGAAGATGGCAAACAATGAATCGGATGCAGGGGTTTTATATTCATTAAATCCATAACCACCAATCCAGGGCCCAATAGCAATTAATGAGTTACACAGCTCAGGATAGGTGAGGACAAAATCAATGGCAATCGAACTTCCCGCCGATACTCCACAGATATTTGCTTTTTCTATTTTCAAAAACGCTAAGAGTGCTTTAAGATCATCACAATCTTTATAGGGTTCGTCAGACATTGGTAATGCCGATTTTCCATAGCCTCTTAAATCATATCTCATTACCGTATGTTTTTTGGACAAGGCTTTAAATTGATTATCCCAATGCCTGCGGTCTCCAAAGTTACCATGAACAAAAACAATCGGCTGACCTTCACCCACCATCTCATAGTAGAGGTTTGTTCCGTTGACTTTGGCGAATCCATTTTTAATGTTTGAATTCTTTCCTTCTCGATTACATGAAAAGAGAAATGCAAAAAAAATAAGCAGTATAAGTCTCATAATGGCTGTTAAATTTCGCCTTTTTTCCCTTCATTTCTTTAGCCTAACTCTGCAATTGGAATCCACGGCTGGCGAGGAAGAACAAATACCGATCCGGCTTTTAATACCGGCATTTGGAGAAAAATCAAACAGAATCAACCAAATAATTTTACAGATAATGGAAGGGTGAATTAAGTTTGAATTTAATTCACTTTCTAAAAGGAATATGAAATCCTTCCTTTTTAGTCTCAATAGTGTAAAGTTTTTTTCTTGTAGTAATGAAAAGTGTCTTACTCCATTTACCTCTGCCAAAACATAAATTCGTTGCAGACTTGTTAGGGACTTCAATTTCTGTCAGTTTTTCTCCTTTCGGCGAATAAACACCTATATTCCCTCGGATTGCGATGTAAATATTTCCTTCTGAATCAACTTTTATTCCATCAGGGCCAGCATTCATTAAGTTAATTAATGTCCCATTGAATTGAACATTACCATCAGGTAGCAGGGTGTATTCCAGTATTGCTCCGCTTGACTCTGAAGTTGGCCCCTTAAAACCCGCGGGTAAAAAATTGGAAGTCCCATTGAAGTCAAAGTTTGCAACATAGAGCGTTTTATGGTCTGGTGAAATAGCAATTCCGTTTGGCTTGGATGCATTCGCGATTACTAGATGAACTGCCCCGTCTGTATCGATTCGATAAACTCCATCTACCGGCTGGTCTATTGGTTCTTTACCAAAATACCTTGGGTCAGTAAAATAGATTCGTCCGTTGTTATCAATTACTAAGTCATTAGGAGCGTTGAATGGTCTATCATTAAAGAGGCCGGACACGATTGTACTTTTGCCATTTTTCATGTCCGTCTTGACAATTCTCCGTCCGCCAAAGTCTGCACCTTCACATGCTATCAAATTCCCGTCAATGTCAAAAGAAAGTCCGTTTGCCATACCGCTCGGGGAGCGGAAAACTTTTGTTTCTTCTGTTCGTGGATTGTAATTCCAAATTATCCCAGCTTTCATTCCCTCAAATTGGGTAAAAGTAATGTCTGTAAAGTACAAGGTGCCATCTGGTGCCATTGCCGGACCTTCCAGAAGCAATCCTTCTCCATCTGAGAAAACTTCTTTGATTTTTGAC
>JAYUWT010000189.1:0-2056 GCA_043753405.1 Saprospiraceae bacterium
AGCCAATTATATGATTTGGTATCTGTATATTTTAAACAGGAATACAAAGAGAGCATTACTCCTATCAGTGCAGTAATCTCATCTCTGCTTTTAAGATTGGCTACTATTTCGGTATGAATTGGATGAATGGCAAACAACAAGGCGATCACACCAACTACATTATTAGAATTAGATTTAAATATTAATGAAAGAAAAATAAAAACTAAAGCAACAGACAATACATAAAATAGTACATGTAAAAAATGATGAGCGGCAGGTTTTTTTCCAAAAAGTTGATTTTCAATTGCGAATAAACTGATTGAAAATGGTCTGTAATTGGATTCTTTGGTACCGTCATACCCTTCCCTATTGGTATGCGTCCAAATATCTTTTAACCCACTAAAACCTTTATCTATATAGTTATTTTGGGACACTACCAATGGATCATCTAATGTAAATTCAAACTGCGTCGTACCTATATTTAATAAAAAGGCGGATACCAAACAGATCCAAAACCAGGTTTTCTTACCAAGAAAAAGGGAGGTTTCATTTGTCTTTAACTTTGACATATTTCAAAGCACAAGGTAATAAGTAATTGGGATTATAAAAATGATCTATACCTCATTATAATCCATTGAGGTGATTTTACTCGTTAGTCTAAAGTTGTGTGTAACCTAATGCTACGTTGAGGCTGCGTTTTGCAATGACACCTGGTTCACAATTTTTTGATTAATTTTTTCAGAGTTGGTCGAAAGAATCTGGTTTATTCTATTCCCTTTCGTATTCAAATATCAATTATTTTAGCCGTATCTGACATGGATATCGATGTTAGTACCAATAAATCAGCTATCTGTCGATTTTAAAATTTCCTTTTGAGTCAGCACATGCTCAATGGTTATTTTTGTATCATGTTTAGATCCCGCTCATACCAAATATTGATTTTTGTAAGCGTTTTTTATCAATTAAATAGTCAGCATATTAAAGGCATGGTGACAGACGATCGTGGGATAGAATTGCCATTCGCCACTGTACAGGTTGCAGGCACAAATCTTGGTGCAGTGACCAATACTAACGGATATTATTCACTCTCTCTGGAGCCTGGAAATTATAGAATAAGATACCAATTTGTCGGGTATAAAACAAAAGATACCACACTAAGCATTTCGAATATCGACATGACTGTGAATATAGCACTAAGGCCAGAAGCAGTGACATTACCCACAGCAGTGATCACTGGTGACAATGAAGATCCCGCCTATACTATAATGCGACGCACCATAGCGAAGGCACCATACCATGCAAATCAAATAGATAGATTTAATGCCCGAGTCTACATAAAGGGCAGCGGTAGATTATTACAAATCCCGTTTCTTTTTAGAAAAAGAATCAAAAAAGAACTGGCGAAAGAAGGTATAGACTCTACGGTAGCTTTTACTCAGGAATCGGTATCAAAATTGAGCTACAAAAGACCAGGGCAATACAGAGATACAGTAATTTCTATACGATCTTCCGGTGATGATAATAATACAAGTCCAATGAATTTTATTTCATCGAGTTTCTATGAATCTAAAGTGGCCGGAGCTGTATCCCCGCTTGCCTCTAGTGCATTTTCTACATATAATTTTGAATATTTGGGTTTCATAGAAGATCAGGGAGCGATCATAAATAAAATTAAAGTAACTCCAAAGAGTAGAGGAGATCAGGTATTTGAAGGCACACTATATATTACTGACCAGCTATGGAATATACACAGCCTTCACCTTACTACATATGTGTGGGGAATAGAATTTTCAATGAAACAAGTCTATGCACCTGTAAAAGATAATATTTGGATGCCAATAGATCAAATATTTGATGTAGGTGGTAATGTATTTGGTTTTGGATTTGACTACAAATATCTTGCACATATTTCTGATTATAATATCACACTGAATCCAGAAATCAGTGTACCGCTAGTGGTGCTCGATGATAAAAAAGATAAAATCGAATCTGAAATAGCAAATAATAAAATAAATATAAAATCCAATGCCACTTTTCAAGATTTGAGCGGAGGTCAGGAATTGAGCGCAAAACAATT
>JAYUWT010000190.1:0-5029 GCA_043753405.1 Saprospiraceae bacterium
CAAAATGTATTTATATCAAGTGGAGTTAACATTGGAAACAATGTAAAGATCCAGAATAATGTCTCTGTTTACACAGGTGTGACCATTGAAGATGATGTCTTTCTTGGTCCGAGTATGGTCTTCACCAACGTCATTAATCCACGTAGTTTTATTGAGCGCAAGGATGAATTCAGAACTACCCTCGTAAAAAAAGGAGCTACTATCGGAGCAAATGCCACCATAGTCTGCGGTAACACCATAGGAAAATATGCCATGGTTGGTGCAGGCTGTGTGATTGTAAAAGATGTTGCAGATTTTGCACTTTTAGTAGGCAATCCGGGCCACCAGATAGGCTGGGTGAGCAAAGCAGGACGTCGATTAGAATTTGATTATACCGGTATAGCCCGGTGCCCTTTTAATGAGGAAGTATATCATCTGGATGGAAATAAAGTCTACGGGGAATAGATGAAAGTGGATAGTTGAAAGTGGATAGTTGAAAGTGAAAAGTACTTTATGAACAATAAACATATAAATAATTATTATCTCACCCTGGTCTAGAATCTAGTATCTAGTGTCTAGCATCTGATATACCCATGAAAATAAAATTTGCGATCGTAGGTTTTGGGCATATAGGCCGTAAACACCTCAATACAATTTTACAGAATCCAGAGGCTGAAGTAGCAGCAATTTGTGATCCTTTTATTATTGAAGATAGAGTTGGAAACATACCGGTATATAAGGTTCTGGAAGAGATGCTTTCTCAAGTCACAGAAATCGATGTTGTGAATATCTGTACACCGAACGGCTTACATGCTGAACAAGCTATCTATTGCATCAATCATGATAAACATGTAGTTATTGAAAAGCCCCTTAGTCTGAATAAAAAAGATGCTGAAAGAGTCATTTTTCATGCGCTCAATAGACATGTCAAGATATTCTGCGTGATGCAGAACAGATTTACAGCCAATGCACAATTTCTCAAACAAATCATCACTCAGAATCAATTGGGAAATGTGAAGGAAATTATGGTCAACCTATTTTGGAACAGGGATAAACGATACTATTTTGCAGGTGATGGAATGCAGCACGCATGGAGGGGCAATCTTAGTCTTGATGGCGGACCATTATTTACACAGTTTTCGCACTTCGTTGATCTATTATATTGGTTATTTGGAGATCTGGAAATCACATCTTCACAAATGTCAAACATAAGCCATGATTATGTTCCCGACATTGAAGACAATGGATTATTTACTTTTAGAACGCCGGACCATGCTACAGGAAGTTTCAGGTATTCCATCAATGCTCCCATTCAGAATATTGAAAGTAGTGTCCTGATCACAGGAGAACTTGGTGCTATTAAAGTTTCAGGTCAGTATCTAGAAAAAGTTGATCTTTTGCACACTTCGAATGATATAGAAAACCCTTTCCAGGCATTGGACAATACGAAAACGCATAGTATGGTCATTAACAATGTCATAGATGTGATTCGCACAGGTGCCAATATCAATACCAACGCGATGGAAGGTATGAAGGTCGTGGAGATAATCGAAAATTTTTATACTATGGCGAGGTCATCAACACTTAGCTAATTAAATTCATGCGAATGAGATCTTAAATTGATTTGAGATATTTCTTGACAGTATTTTTGAAATATAACGTGATCTGTGGAGAGAAATCAAAACGGAGCGCTATTGCCCAGAATATTATGGTAAATAAAGCTGAACGAGCTAATATCATTACATAATGATTGTCACCTAACGGTAAAACATAAGTTAATAAGCCTAAAATTGTTGCAGTTCCAAGAATATAAAGACCCTTGAATGTAAAAGGCCATATACCAAATTTTTTCCTGACAAACCACAGTTTAAATATATTAAAAACTGTCATCGAAATGAGCGTAGCTAAAGCTGCACCACTTATTCCCATTCTATGGATCAATGAATAATTCAATACTGCATTAAAGATGCCAAGAAGGAGAACACTATAGAAATTGATCTTAAAATATTTAGAATAACCTATGATCTGACTGTTGAGGCCGGTAGCCATATCAAACAATTTAGCAACACCCAGAAATATGAAGACAAGACTTCCTGTTGCATATGCTTCGCCATTTTTCATTATTCCATATATATCTTCAAGATTGATGAGGATGATCGTCATCAAAAAACAACCGACTAACAACATTATGGTGGAGGATGATGCATATATGTGAGCAAGTTTATCTTTGTCCTTATCGGCAATATGCCTGGCGACAAGCGGCCCCGCTACTGCTATAATGGCAATGATAGGCATATTGATGAAATTTGCAAGATTGAAATTCATATTATAAATGGAAATAAATTCCAAAGGGGGTAAAATGGCCTTTATCATCAAAACATCAAGATAATTGACCAATTGTGATCCAAAAGCCCCCAGAATAGCAAAAAACGCATAGTTCCCGATTCGTTTTATTCTTTCCCTGTTCAAAAATTTAAACCGGATGATAAAACTATGCCTACGCAAATAAAAAGTGTACAACAATAATAGGATTAAAGCCAGTATGTAATTTCCCAAAAGACCTAGAATTACAGATTGAATGGATATATAACCCAATATATGAAGGCCGATTAATAATGGTAAGGTTAGTTTGAGTAGGAACTCCTTAAAAATGGCGGGGATGATCACCTTCATAAAATTGTTAAGGTAGACGTCGATGAGAAAACAACCCGCCTGCAGTACAGTTAGAGGGAGTATATAACCAAAATAACTGTTGAAATCCTTATTATTGGAATTAAAAAATTGGGCCATCCAATCTGCACCATAATAAAAAACTAAAGCAAACAGGGCTGAACCAAAAATGTATAGTGAAAATATAATACTCAGAAAACCATTATCACTTTTATCATCAGTTTTAAACTCCTGGTAATTATTAATGGCTACAGCTCCTGACCCAAATAACAGAAATGGAGCAAAAGTCAATGAGGTAGAAAGTATAAATACACACAAACCGTGCAATGACATGTCCAGTGGATATATGAAAAGAGAACTGATAGTGCCTAAAGCTGCACCCAGTATACTAATCATGATCCTAACGATGGACTGTTTGCCCGCTGAGTTAAACAATTTTTATTCTTTAGTTTTAGGCCTCAACAAAGGTAAAAACTCCTGAAAGAGTGCCCCAAGGATCAATATAATTAATAGAACTGATCCAAGTTTGCCCCATGACTGGCCCGCATAATAAGAGGCAGGTTCGAATTTCATTTGTAAAGTATGTTTACCTGCAGGTACTTCTATTCCTCTTAATATATAATTGGTCCTTACAATTCCATCTTTTCTTTGCCCATCGATATAGACATGCCAACCTTTACTTTCAGGATAATAGACCTCAGAGAATACAGCAAACTGGGGAGTTGCTGCTTCATAAGTGTACGTCATATCATCCGGTATGTAAGCTGTCAATGCAATTTTTGCATTTGGGTCATAGTTAACATCCCTGACTTTTATTTTGGTTTCAAAAGATTTGTTGACAACTGCTTTGCGTATATTGGCAGTATCTCCCAAAGCTGCAAATTCCTGCTCCGGAGTATCAACAAACTTGATCTCACGTGCAAACCATGCATTTCCCATCACAGTTGGATTGGTCTGTGCTACAGGATTAGCTTTGTCACCTCCTATGATATATTTATTGTTGAGCATGCCATAGACGTATAAATAATCCTTGGGATTGGATAAATATTTATCAATGACATCCTGATAGATACCCAACTTAGCCGAGTGATAACCTCCATTACTTTTATGAAAATTACTGACAAAGGCATCCTGGAAAGGATTGCCCGTAAAGTCAATGACTCTGAAACTAAGATCTTTGTCTTGCAATATTTGTTGATCGACAGGACGTGGTTCATCAGCCACTGTTATATCTGATTTGGATACAAATCTTGTATTGGGAAGATACCTTTTATCGACACTGACCAGATCAATTAAGATGATCAAGGAAAGTACGATAAGTGCCATCATCTTGTTCCACTGATTTTTGGCAAAGAAATATAAAAAGGCAGCCATTGCTAAGACATAGAAGAGTGTCCTGAATGCGTCTTTCTGTACCACGGCAGCTCTGTCCTGATGCAAAGCATTTATCATATCAGGGAACATTTTTATCTGATCATCAACAGTACTGTTCAGCTGACCCATCCATGCCTGCCAGAAACCCAAAAACACAATGATTCCCATAGGTATCATAGTCAGTTTGATCGCCTTGATCTGAGCTGGTTTTTCCAGCAGGAAGAATTCCCGTAAACCTATTAAACCAATTAGCAGAAGGATCATGTGCCCCAGGTTGATCGCCATAGAGACTGCCCTGAATTTATTGAATAATGGGAAATTATCAAATAAGAAGTAATTAAAAGCAGGGAAATAACTTCCCCAACTCAGGAAGATCAAAAAGATAAGTGATCCCAATCCCCACCATCGAATCCAACTGCGTATACTGAAGAACCCCAGGAAAAATAACATGACAACGGTGATCCCCCAATACCATGCACCACTGGTGAAAGATTGTTTCCCAAAATATTTAGAAGTAGCCTGAGCTAATTGATTGGCTTGTTCCTGATTAGTCATCGTTTGTAATACCCGGAGAGAGTTTGATTTTTGGTCAGATGCAAAATAATCACTACTGGATCCGCCCAGGAAGTTCGGAATGACGTGTGTCATAGATTCCTGGACACTTAGTGACCAGCCAAAAGCATAGTCTTTCTCAAGTCCGTCAGAGGGTTTTCCTTCTTTGGACATCAATGTCTTGCCTCTTGTGGTTTCTTCAGAGTATTCTTTGGTGGTAAGGAGCTTGGGTAAATTAGGTAATACGCCGACGACAGTAGCCAGTACCAATAAGGATGTTGCTATTAGAAATGTCTTTGTTTGTTTTGCTCTGAATAAATATATCGCCATACCAAGTACAAAAAATGTTGCCAGAAAAGCATAATAATAACTTATTTGAGGGTGATTGGTCATGATCTGGAGATTGACAAACAATGCAGTAAGTGCTGTGCCAAGCAAATATCTTTGTTGATAT
>JAYUWT010000191.1:0-2054 GCA_043753405.1 Saprospiraceae bacterium
TCGAACTGTGGAGGCCATGCCTTCCAGGTACGTCCGTGTCCACCATAAGTATTTCTTTCTTGTTACATCTTCGAACCTGCGTCTTTCTATTGGAAGTTCAAATGTATATCCTGTTAAAGATAAACTCTTGATAGCCGCAACGAGCGTGCTGGCGTTAAAGATCAGCCTGTTGAGGACCTCAAGCTGATCGACTGAAAAATTATATTGGTTCATCATTTCGGATTCCTCCACCATTGATCGCTTTGATATTGTTCCGGAATTTGGTTGTCAACATCTTCAATTCCCTGTTGCCTCAACTCTTCGAACCATCTGTCTCGTTTGGACTCAGGTAATTTGTGTCCACACCATGGACAATAGTCAATTTGTACAACAGAGGCCCCACCATCATAGATGGGAATTCCATACTCATCAAAGATCTCATTATACTTCACTATGATATCACTATCATCCTCACCTTCGGGCATCGTGTTGGGTGTAGAGAGATGGTAGGCCATCAGCAGGCAACAATGGTTTGAGGAATCAAACCCACGTTCTTCGAGGATTGAAGCCAGGTGCCACTGAAAGCATTCCATATCCTCATGTAAAGCGGTCTGATATTCTTCAAACTCCGGGCCTGACAGGTCGGTATAATGCAAACCATCCCTGTTAAATTTTTTGTGAAGTGATTTAAATTTATCAAGATCCATGAAGCATAGTTAATAATATTCCAGATACTAAATCATTCAACCTGCAAGGTGATGTCTGTTTGACCACCGCCACAATCCCCGGATGTTTTCCATTTAACGTTGTCAAAAATGATGGTCATTCCTTTTGAAATGTTTTGCAAAGCAGATTTGGATCCGGTTGGTCCTTTTATTATTGGATTATTGAAGACCTTGATTGTAAACGGATGATATGACCTAACATCGCAAGCTTCGCGGCGTTGCGTTCCAGGTTTTCATCTTCAAGATAGTGAAATGGTTCAGATAAGTCTTCCAGGTAACTTGATGGCACCTATGACCATTGAAACACCAACCTGCCAGAGGGTAATTTGCTAATAGCTGTTTGCAAGAAGAGATGAACCTGAAATTCAAGACATCGTGTGTGGAAAAGCAAAAGATTAATCATTCCCGTTCTTTAGAACTGAGTGTTGAACTTAATAATGCCCAGGGTAAAATATTTAATCTAAAAGGTATTGGAGTGGCATATACTGATAAGAAAGAGTACAACAAGGGAATTTTATATTCAAAACAAGCGGCAGAAATTGCTGAACAAATTGGCCATAGTAGGGACCTGATGTATATATCGCAGGATTTGGTTTATATGTATAGTAAAAAAGGAGATTATGAAAATGCTTATTTATGGAGTACACAATATTATGCGCTAAAAGATTCCATTTATGGTGAAGAAGAGCAAAGAGAAATTGGAAGACTGGAACAAAAGTTTGAATCAGAAAAAGAAATTGCCATTTTGAATAAAGACAAGGAGATACAAGATGCAGAAATAAAAAGGCATAAGCTTGTAAATAATTATTTTATTGCAGGCAGTGCTGCACTGGTTCTTATGTTTATTTTGTTTTACCAAAACTACCGCACAAAACAATTACTGAAACTTCAAACCTTGCGCAACCGGATTGCCAGCGACCTGCATGACGATGTAGGCAGCACGCTCACCAGTATATCTATATTTAGTGAGCTGGCTAAAGAGCAATCAAAAGAAGTGATACCTATTCTTGAAAATATTGGTGAAAGCTCCAGGAAGATGCTGGAATCAATGGCAGATATCGTATGGACCATCAATCCTGAAAATGATAATTTTGAAAAGATCATTTGGCGTATGCGTTCATTTGCATACGAATTACTGAGAGCTAAAAATATAGATTTTGAATTTACAGCTGATGAAACTGTATCCAGGATGAAATTACCTATGGAGGTGAGGAAGAATCTTTACCTTATTTTTAAAGAAGCTATCCATAACATGGTCAAGTATGCCGGGGCTGACCGGGCTTTTTTCTCCATAGACGGCACTAAAAATACGCTGACCATGTTGATTCGTGATAATGGAAAAGGGTTTGA
>JAYUWT010000192.1:0-5023 GCA_043753405.1 Saprospiraceae bacterium
TAGAAGAATAAAACTTATATATAAAATAATTCACGATAATAAAGTAAGCCTAAGTAAAGACAGATCTAATAAAGAAGAGCTGAATGATGGGGTTTTGGATGATGTGAGCCTTGAAGTTACTCAATGGGTCAAAGATCAGCAAACAAAAATAGAAAATTTGCAAACTTTAGAAACATACCGCCGGGACTTTCTTGGCAATGTATCGCATGAATTAAAAACGCCCATTTTCAATATTCAGGGTTATGTCCATACCCTCATGGAAGGAGCTATGGAAGATAAAGACCTGCGGTATAAATATCTGGACCGCGCTGCAAAAAATATAGAGCGTCTTCAAACCATTGTCCAGGATCTTGAATCAATCTCAAAACTTGAACTGGGTGAACTTGTATTGGAGATGACTAAATTTGACATTCGCCAACTTACAGAAGAAGTTTTTGAAGAATTAGAATTAGTGGCTGAAGAAAAAAATATTAGACTCACCTTTAAAGATGGTGCATCAGTAGGTTATAATGTCCTTGCTGACAGAGAGTATATCAGACAGGTTTTGGTCAATCTGATCAACAATTCCTTAAAGTATGGCAATGAAAATGGCCTTTCAAAGGTCAGTTTCTATAATATGGAAAACTATATTTTAGTTGAAATATCTGACAATGGTGTTGGCATGGAAAAACATCATTTGAAGCATGTGTTTGACAGATTCTATAGAGTAGATAAAAGCCGGAGTCGTATGGCAGGGGGCTCAGGACTGGGCCTTTCAATTGTCAAACATATTATAGAAGCCCATAATCAGACTATTACAGTCCGCAGTACACCGGGAGAAGGCTCTACTTTCAATTTTACCTTAAAGAAAGCGAAAGGGAAGTTGTAGTGTTCATTTAATTTTGAGCGCATTTGGTGAAATAATTGATACCAAATAATATAAGACTTAATGATATGATGCCCTTTACAGTGAAGAATATAATAACACCTAATCCCGCTTTTTTAGCATTTGATCTATTGAACCATTTCACTTTCAAATTCTACTTTTATTCTAATTTAAATATTTGATGTCTCTAACATTATTTTTTAACTGTATCCTTTACCCAGTTAAAATATTTTTCAGTAGTCACCACTTTAGAACAAATGATGGCCGGGACATCATAACTATGCAATTCCAGGATCCGGTTATCTATTTCTGTTCTTAATGCAGATAAACTTTTCATATATAAAATAACTTCATTTTCTTCAATATGTTCATCCTTCCAGATATATAAAGAAATGCATTTCGTGATATTACAGCAGGCAATTAATTTTTCCTTAATCAAAGTATTTGCACAAATCTTACCACTTTCGAGATCAGGAAAAGTCACTTGTATAGAAATAATTTCAAGATTATTCTCCATCTTTTTTTGGTCGGTCATTGATAATCCCTGAACCTTCTGATTCTTCATCAAATTGCATTTCCAATTTTGGCCGTTCGCCATCAGGGAGTATCACTATTAATTTATCAAAGATTTCATTGTAATGTTCATGCCTCCAGAAAGGAATCAGGTCCATTCCCTGGATCAAAACTGCCTGGCCTCTTATGTTTCCGGCGGCATATAATTGAAAGTATTTGATGTGGCTGACTGTAAATGATGCTACGAAACCATTGGCAGGCACACTATCTATTAAAACACGAATGGGACGATATTTGAAATCGGGCGTTTGTTGTAGCTTACTTATCATGTCGAAAAGCACATTTTCTATGTTTCCTTTATCCATATACAACCAGGACAAGGCAAAATTACCACACTCAATTTCGTATTTCGAAACAAATTCACATTTGTCGGGAACTGTTAACGTCTTGCCCAAAAAGTCCAGTTTCTTCTGCCCATATAGGAATAGGGGCAAAATAATAATCAAATAAGTTACTAAGTATTTCAAAAATTTTAAAAATTAATTGTTATTAATCCGTTTTAATTCATCGGCAATTATTCTATCATTAGTCAGGCGTGGTACTTTATTCTGGCCACCCAACTTTCCTTTGTGTCTCATATATGATATAAAACTACCTTTATTTAAAGAAACGACTTTTAATGTCTGTAAAATACTTCCTTCTATTAAATCTTTATAATAAATGTTTTTCTTTGTTAATTGTTGATCCAAATAATTTATAAATGCATTTAAGTCTGAAGGTATATCTTCAAACTCTATCAACCATTCATGATATGGCTGTCCACCTTCAGGTGGATTGACTTGAGGTGCTACCGTAAATTCAGCTACTTTTGCCGGATATTTTTCTAAAGTAGCAATGAGTGCATCTTCGATTTCTTTAGCGATCACATGTTCTCCGAAAGCTGAAATATAATGTGCCGTCCTTCCTGCAAATACTATTTTATAGGGGTTAATAGACACAAAAGTAACAATGTCACCCATATTATATCCCCAGAGCCCCGCATTATTACTTATCACCAAAGCATAAGATGTATTTATTTTAACGGCTTCAAGCGGCAAGCGGGGAGGATTTTCCTGATTTATTTTATCAGATTCTATAAATTCATAATAAATACCGCTTTTGGTATTTAGCAACAAACCTTGATCAGTTTGTTCATCCTGAAAAGCAAAAAAGCCTTCAGATGCAGGGAAAGTTTCAACAGAGTTTATACTTTTACCAAATAGTTTTTCCAAAGAGTGCCTGTATGGATTGTAATTAACCCCTCCATAAACGAACATGCTCAGATTTGGAAATAATTGAAGGATTGTTTCACAACCTGAGTGTTCCAATAATTTTTCAAGATACATCTGAACCCAGGGGGGTATTCCGCTGATTAGCCTCATATCGAGGTTTATGGTTTCTTTTACAATGGCAGATACTTTTGCTTCCCAGTCATCGATACAATTGGTCTTATAAGAAGGTACCTGACTCTTTTTTAACCATCCTGGTATTTCATGATTTACAATTCCTGACAATCTTCCCGTTGGAACTACACCTGAAATATCAAGGATCGGTGATCCCGATAAAAATATCATCTTCCCATCAAAAAAACTAAAATTTCCTGTTTTTGCAGCATAATTCAGGAGAGCATTTCGGGCTGATCCAAAATGGTTAGGCATACTATCAGATGTCAGAGGAATGTATTTAATCCCGGATGTGGTTCCTGATGTTTTTGCAAAATACTTTGGAAGACCTGGCCATAATACATCTTTTTCACCGGCTTTGACCCTTTCAATGTAAGGTCTTAATGCCTCATAATCTGTAAGAGGAATATTTTTCTGAAAATCTTCCGCTGATCTGATCTCTGCAAAATGATGGTCAACACCATATGCTGTATTGCGGGCTTTATATAGTATCTTTCTTCTAATCAATGACTGATCCTCAACTGCACTTCTTTTCCAATGCTCGATATTCCTGGCTACAGCAAACGCAAATGGCTTGATCAGCACAGATTTAAACTTCATGATTAACTTTAATTATTCCGGATGTAAAATAAATAAATTCCGGCAACTATTTAGTTCACCCTGAGGTCCTCCACATTATAGCCGGGATATTTAGCTTTATTGAACGTGAAAGTGGCGGGCGAGCCTGCCTTTGCGAATAAGGTTTTAGTAACATTCAGTGTATGTCGTGAGCCGTCTTTATTGAATATTTCCATACCGATAAGTTCACTGGTAGTTTTATTGACAGTTATTCTGGCTTTGGAATATTCTGTATTCTTTTTAACCGGTTTGCATTCTATTATTTGAATTTGTTTGCCACTCTTTGCTCCGTCAAATGTAAGAGCAGCTACAAAACTCTTTTGTTCATACTGTGCTATAAAATCAGCCGGATTTACAATTCCCTGGTTACCACCTTTTGTGTAATCATTGATCTGTACTTCTTTCTGTTTTTTATTAACAAACCAAACTGTCTTACCATCATTGATGATGGCCATGTCTTTGATGTCGAGATTAAATTTTGGCCCTAATTGAACCATTGTACCCTTCTCTAGGCGGGTACTTTGACCGGGATATTCCATCTTGAGCGAAAAAGTAGAAGTGATCTGCTTTGATGCAGATGTGTATTTACTTTTAATTTTATTTAAAATTGAAACAGCTTTAGCATCTGAGTCTTTAGCTGTAGAATAAGTATTTTTCTGAGCATTACTCACAGCCAAAGCTGATATCATTATAGATAATAAACAAATAAATCGGATCATATTATTTTTATTATGGAAGTAATATTTACTTCCTGTGTTTAAAACGCAAATATATTTAAAAAATTGAAAACAGGATTGGATCAGAATTGATCAAATTTCCGGTTTCATTATACTTAAACAAGATTGTTTTTCTGATAATTCAATTCAAAATAACAATGTTTTGTTAAGAAAATTCTGACATCATATAAGATAATCAATTACAAGTTTCCTTTACCCGGCGCTGTATTTGGCCTTCAGGACATTCAGTTAAAAACTTTAGTTAAAATATTCAAATATTAAAGTACATTTAATTTAAATATCTCCCTATGGCAAGAGTTAGTATTACTAATATATTTAACAATCAATTAAACTATATAAAAGTAGTATTTACAAGATTTTATCTTGTAGCCATATCAGCTATAGCTTTGACCATAGTGGCCACGATCTTCAATGAGAATTTAAGTAGATTGAGTGAATCCGATGAAATATTACTTTCTAAAATGATTTTGACGTCTTCTCTGGCGATCCCATTGTTTTTTTCACTTCATTTATTTTCGGAAATGAAATCGTTTAAGCCCATCAGACTATTATTAGGTGTAGTTTTAGTGCTGGCATTTCTTACTTTATATTGGTTCAGTTTTAATAATGAAAATATTGAATTGTGGCAAAACGAAACCACAGCGATCAGATATGTTGCCTTTTTCCTTGCTGCTCATGGACTTATTTCAATAAGTGTTTTTCAAAGATCTGAATATATCAATGGTTTCTGGCATTTTAACAAACACATGCTCATAAGAACCATGACGGGACTATTCTATTCTGGAGTACTGTTTCTGGGAATAGCTGCAGCTTTTGCAGCACTGGATGTCTTATTTAACTTCAAAATT
>JAYUWT010000193.1:0-5018 GCA_043753405.1 Saprospiraceae bacterium
CAGATTTAAAATTAATTGATCAATAATTTAGTCCGGGTATACCCAAGATTGTAATGACTACCATATTAAATTGAAAATATTAAATTATAATAAGGTTAAAGAATATTAATATAATGAAAAAATTATTAATTTGCAAGACAATTAAAAGTTCTTTATTTTTCGTTTTATTTATAATTGCTTTTTTCGGTAATCAAATGACAATAAATGACGATCAGGGAAGCTACTATAGAAGATATTCCTCAAATCCAGATTGTAAGGAATTCTGTTAAAGAAAACAGGCTGTCCAGTCCTGACCGCGTAACTGACAAAGATTGTGAGGATCATCTGACGATTCTGGGCAAAGGATGGGTGGCTGTGGCTGACTACATGATCATTGGATTTGCAATAGTTGATCTTTCCGGCCGGTCTGTATGGGCATTATTTCTCTTGCCTGAATTTGAAAATAAGGGTTATGGTAAGAAACTTCATACAGTCATGATGGACTGGTACTTTACACTAACAAGGGAACCTATATGGTTAAAGACAGCTTCCAATACACGAGCAGAAACATTTTACAATAAAAATGGCTGGACAGAAATCGAATTTACGTCTGAGGAAATAAAGTTTGAGATGAATTATGATGAATGGACAGAATATAAGATGAGGCTTTTTGGGTAAAATTGATAATTGTTAATTATTAATTGTTAATTATTATTTTTGGTAATTAATCAACTATTTAACTTTGACAAAATTAACAGCACCTTGGACCAGTTAAGTTTTTTTCGGTTATTTCATAATTTACCAGAAGAAGATTATAATTTATTGCTGAAGGGCCTCAGGCCACGCAGTTTTAAAAAGGGGGAATTCATAACAGTTCCAGATCAGATCCAGAAAGAAATTTATTTTGTTCGTGCAGGAGTTCAAATGTCTTACTTCGATTCTGAAAATAAAAGCCATGTAATAGCCTTTACTTATCCACCCAATCTTTGCGCTATTCCGGAATCATTTTCATTTCAGATACCTTCAAAATATTATCTGATCAGCCTCACTGACAGTGAAATGGATTATTTGACTTACGATCAAATGCAAATGTTGTTTAACACCTCCCGATCTATAGAAACGTTATTCAGACGTATGACAGAAGCTGTTCTGGCCGGACTTATCAATCGGCATATAGAGCTACATTCACAATCTATGAAAGAGAGGTATTTGACTTTTTGCAAGAGAAGTCCTCATTTATTACAACTCGTTCCTCATAAATATCTTGCATCTTATCTGGGGATAGATGCTACAAATTTTAGTAAATTATTTAATAACATTAAGATCTGATCTTGGTGTACACCAACATTTATTTTATTTACCTGCCCGATCTTTGTGGTAATAAAATTAAATAAAATGTATAATTGGTTAAATAAACAAGAATACCCATTTGCCTCATATTATTTTGACATCAATGGTTTTAAAATGCATTACATCGATGAAGGACAGGGTGAAATATTGCTGTTCGTTCATGGCACACCATCGTGGAGTTTTGACTTCAGGAATGTAATAAAGATATTGAGTAAAGAGTACAGATGTATTGCCGTGGACCATATGGGATTTGGTCTTTCTGATAAACCTGAACATTATGACTATACCACGATCAACCACAGCGAAACTTTGGAACAATTTATACTGAAAAAACAATTGACAGACATCAATCTCGTGGTCCATGATTTTGGCGGCCCTATTGGCCTCCATTCTGCAATCAAAAATTCCGGAAAGTTTAAAAGGCTTATTATTCTTAACTCCTGGTTATGGAGTAGTAGCAAGGATCCTGATTTTATAAAATTGAGTAAGATTTTAAAAAGTCCTCTATTACCATTTTTATACAGAGTTTTGAATTTTTCTCCACGTTTCATCATGCCGGGATCTTTTGGAGATAATAAATTATCAAAAAAAATCAGGGCCCAATTTATTAAACCATTCGCTAAAAGATCTCAAAGAAATGGTGCTTTGGCATTTGCAAAGTCCTTAATCCAAGATCAGCGTTGGTTTGAGTCATTGTGGAAACAAAAAGAAGCAATTTCTGAAAAACCGGCATTATTTATTTGGGGGATGAAAGACCCTGTCATCAAGGAATATTACCTTGACAAGTTTCTAACAGGTTTTATAAATTCAAAGGTTGTAAAACTTGAGACCAGTGGTCATTATCCACAGGAGGAGCAGCCGGGAGCAGTGGTTGGGGCGATACAAGATTTCCTTCGGGCGGAAAATCCAAAAACCACTGAGACAATTCCTGAAGATATTCGGATAAAATTCATTTAACTTTGCGCATTAATGAAAAAATTATTCGAATGCTTTTTAAACAAAAACATTTAGAAGGGATCAAAGCAGGTAAGGTCACTTTGGCGTTTCGCAGATGGAAAAGGACTGACCTCAAGAAAGGCAGCCTTATCAAAACTGCAGTAGGGACTATAGAAATTACTGATATTGCAACCATCAAAGAAACACACATCAACGATATAGATGCTAAAAAAGCGGGCTTCATCAATTTGGATAGCTTGCTCAAATCCCTGCATTCTGAAGAAGAAGCAAGGATCTTTAAGATGCATATCAGGAATTATATAGAACTGGCTCGTCCAAAAGCAACGGAAAAATCATCATTGTCCAAGGGGGACATCAATAAATTAAAAGCGAAGTTGACCCAGTTTGATAAATACAGCAGAAGCGGTGCATGGACCAACAATATTTTGAAAACATTGCATGAAAATCCAAAAGCCACCTCAACAGAATTGTCATTAAAAACCGGTAAAACCAGGGAATGGTTACAATTAAATATCCGCAAACTCAAAAATCTGGGGCTCACCGTCAATCATGACCCGGGATATGAGTTGACGAAGATCGGGAAAATGCTTATGGAACATTTGCTATGAGTAATGAATGATGAAGAATGAAGAATGAATAATGGGTAATCGGTAATTGGTAATCGGTAATTCGGTGAACAGCGAGAAGCTAGAAGCGAACGGCGAACAGCGAACAGCGAGAAGCTAGAAGCGATCAGCGAACGGCGAACGGCGAGAAGCGAGAAGCGAACGGCGAACAGTAGCGAAGAATAAACCTATTTACGTGATTAGCAAGTGAATGTGTGAAAAACGAATTAACTTTTTAACGAAACAAAGTTAAAGCGCCAATGTGCTAAGGCGCTAAAGCGCAATCTAGACAAACTAATTGAAAATGTTGAATGTTGAATGTTGAATAATTGTCCAGCGATGAGGTTATTCTAATTCGAATTTCTGATTTCTAACTTTAAAATGAGTATTGAGTAACGAAGAATAATCAAATTAACGAAACAAAGCTAATGCGCTAATGCGCTAATGTGCAAGTTAAACTAATGACTTAAATGGAGACAATAATTTTCCTTTGCGGTATTTACTCAATAGCTTTTGCAATTTTTCATATCTGCTTTTGGAAATTATTTAACTGGAAAAAAGAATTGGGTAAATTAAATTATGCAAATAAGGCAATTATGCAAATACTTAATATCAGGATAATTTTTCTATTGTTTTTCGTTGCATTTATTTGTTTTTACTTTCCGAAGGAGCTTTTACACACACTTTTCGGGCAAGTTTTTTTGGCTGGAATTTCATTATTCTGGCTTGGAAGGACAATTGAGCAATTTATTTTCTTTCGTATAAATAATAAATTTGTACACATCTTAACTTTGCTATTTATTATGGGTGCTGTGCTTTTTGGAGTACCTGTTTTAATAGTAATGGGTAATCGGTAATCAGTAATGAGTAATAAAAACGACAATCTCCAAACTTCCAACCTTAAAAGATCCTTCTCACCTCCTCATTTCTTAACCACTTAACTTCCTTAGCTATTTCACAAAGTTTCTCAAAGAAAAAACAAAGATTCACAAAGACCATAATCATCCTTAGAAGGTCATGCTAACTTCTAATTTCTAACTTCTAATTTTAATGTGAAATGTGATTTATGAAAAGTGAATTAATTTCCAATTTAATTTTAACTGACTGAAACTCCATTAACCAAACTACTCTTTTTATGATCCTTCTCACTTCTTAACTTCTTAACCACTTAACTTCCTTAGCTATTTTACAAAGTTGCTCAAAGAAAAACAAAGATTCACAAAATCATCCTTAGAAGGTCATTTTAACTTCTAACTTCTAATTTAAAATAAGTAATGGGTACTCGGCAATCCGCAATCAGTAATTGGTAATCGGTAATTCAGTTAAATTTTAAAACTGTTTCGCAAATTAAAGTGCTTACAGGAACTCAAAAAACTGTGAGTTGTTTATGGTATAAATAATCCTATGAGCGAGAAAAATTTGTATGATACAGAGGCGATTAAAAAGATCGAAGAGATGGCAGAGGGTATTGACTTTGCAATGATGGCCACCAATCTTGGAAAGAAACCTTTCGATGTGGTTGTGATGAGTACCAAAAAAGTGGATACCGAGGGTAACATATGGTTTTTGTCAGGGAAAGACAGTCAACATGTTGTAAATCTCAATGAGGATGATGCTACACAATTAATATATTCGGATCCTTCATCTATAAGATTTCTGAATGTATATGGGCATGTAGAATCGAGTACTGACAGATCTGTCCTTGAGGATTTATATGGAGCTGGTGATGATACATGGTTTGAAGGGCCGGGTGATCCAAATCTTCTGGCACTAAAGGTGATCCCTAAGGAGGTCTATTACTGGGATCCTAAAAGCAACAAACTGGTAGCATTACTGAAAATGGCTGCCGGGGCTATCACAGGTGAAGAACCTGATATGATGAATACCGGAGAATTAAAGGTTTGACAACAAATAAATCCCATTAATTAAGTCACAATAGAAGAGATTTTATTGTGATTTTTTTTTATTGATATGGGTATATTTGCATTAATAAAAAAAATGGGTACAGGTATTTTAATTTCTTACCTCCTCAAATTAATATTTGTGTATGATCGAAACAAAAAGACTTCTTATACTGCCACTCAATTATGATCAACTGATCAAATATATTGCTGCGGACAATTCACT
>JAYUWT010000194.1:0-2049 GCA_043753405.1 Saprospiraceae bacterium
TCATATAATAGATGTACTGCCACTGCCAGGCGGTCAACTGACTGAAATTTATCCTAAAAAGCCAATTTATGATATTCCGGGCTTTCCAGAGATATTGGCGGCTGATTTAGTGGCTAATCTGTTAAAGCAAATAGAGCCATTTCACCCTGGATTTACGCTAGGCGAACGCGCGGAGAAAATAGAGAAAGATATTGATGGCAATTTTTTATTAACCACCAATAGAAATACGGTGATCAAGGCATCGGTGGTTGCCATAGCCGGAGGATTGGGATGTTTTGAACCAAGAAAACCGCCTATCGAAAATATTGAAAAATATGAGGATAAAGGAGTGGATTATTTTGTAAAAGATCCTGGGCATTATGCAGGTAAAAGCATAGTAATCGCCGGAGGAGGGGACTCCGCTTTGGATTGGACGATTTATTTGGCGGATAAAGCTAAGTCACTTTCACTTATACATCGTCGCACAGAATTCAGAGGAGCTTTGGATTCTGTAGAAAAAGTGCATGCCCTTGAAAAAGCAGGTAAGATAAAATTGATTACTGAGTCTCAGGTAGTTGGATTAAAAGGTGATGATAAATTGGCGTCGGTGATAGTAAAGCACGATAAATCAGGTGATTTAACTATACCAACAGATCATTTTATTCCATTATTTGGTCTCACACCCAAACTTGGGCCTATCGCAGACTGGGGATTGAATATAGAAAATCAGGCAATAGCTGTAAATACGCTGGACTATCGTACTAATGTACCGGGGATATATGCCATAGGCGATATAAATACATATCCTGGAAAACTCAAATTGATATTATGCGGATTTCATGAAGCTACCCTGATGTGCCAATCTGCTTTTAAATATATATATCCGGATAAGAAATTGAGCTTCAAGTATACTACAGTGACTGGGATTACGGAAATGAAGTAATTTAAATACTATTTTTACAATTTTATAATACAATATGTATATTTGTTTGGCAATACTAAAAGTATATGTCAAAGGCAATTTCTCTCAAAATAGACAACCAAATTTTTGAAAAAACGGAGGCATTGATCTCAGAGTTAAAAATATCCAGAAACAAGTATATAAATGATGCATTGGAGAGTTATAATCGAATGAAAGAAATGGAGCGAGTAAATACCCTCTTGGCCAAAGCTTCGACCCTGGTTAGAGAAAATAGTTTAGAAGCATTGCATGATTTTGAAGGAAGCTCTTTGGATATTGAATAAAGCAAAGGGGGTGAAAAAATTCGAAATTTGGCTCGCTAATTTAGATCCTTCACATGGTACAGAGTCCGGTAAAATAAGACCAGTAATTGTAGTTCAAGCCAATGCTTTAAATCATGTAAATCATCCTTCCACTATAATATTACCAGTTACTTCAAAATTAAAGTCCGGAGCTTTCCCATTGCGAATTAGGATTGGTAAATCCGAAACCAAATTAACCGAAGAATCTGAGATTATTGTAGATCAAATAAGAGCAATTGATAATAAAAGATTAGTCTCAAAAGTAGATGATCTGCCAAATCAATATCATGAAAAGATCAATAAGGCATTGAAGTATGTACTTGAGATATGGGAATGAATTTTAAAGCGGCAGCAAGTCTAAGAAATTCTGCTAAAAAAATATGGCTCATCGCATTAATTCGTACTTTTCGTTTAGTTCTCGCCTTTAATAATATGTTTTTTACATCGACAATAAGTATGCATAATCAACAGGCTGAAGCCTGTTCTACAGTATAAATATTCCAGTAGAACGGACTTTAGTCTGTTACTTATGACCATTATCAGATATTTACTATTTTTCAATTGAACTATCATTGCACTCCTGATATGGCTGCAAAATTACATAGTAAGATAAATAGCAAATGAGCTCAAACAAAAATGTGCTAACATAGATAAAGACCGATTGGTGCCTATGTGTTTTACATCGACAATAAGTATACATAAATGCGAAGAACCTTAAATAATATAAAAATGGACTTTAAGAAATAACGGATCGGCCCTAAAGTCCATTTGATTATATTCATCTTATATTATATTTTTGTTCAAATA
>JAYUWT010000195.1:0-2049 GCA_043753405.1 Saprospiraceae bacterium
CAAAACCAAGATCAAAATCAAGTCTGGGATAGCTCGACATTCTATTTGCACTAAGATCGATAAATACTTTATTGGGATACAAAGTTCCACCACCATCGATGGTAGTAGTGGATGCGCCGGCAGATACTATTTCTGAGAAATTGATTTTTAATTCGGGATTGGCGCCGATTTTTAATCCGACTGGCACCGACGCGATCGTAAATTTTATAGTTTCATTACCATCAAATAATACTCCCGCCTTTTTAATAATCTTTATAGTTTTAGAAAGATCACCTAAGGCTATTGGTATTTGTATAGCAGTAGAGGAGACAGCTGGTGTGGTAGTGATGTCTTTGTCGTATACAATATCCTCCATCAATACATTCACTACTACATTTCCTGCAGAGGTAGATGCATATGATAGTTTCAGGTTCAATGTCACCTCACTCTCCGCAGCAGTGAATCCCTGAGTATTCGTTTCAAATGAAACCAAATTATCAGGCAACTCCGGATCTTTTTTACACGATGATATTATGATTAAAACTGAAAAAAGTAAAACTATTAATGAGAAAGTAGCTACTGAAAATGTTTTTCGCATGATTCTTTTTTATTTAATGATTGAATAATTTATACCTAGAAATATGGACCTCCCATAGCCGATAGACTGACTATTACCTGTTGTATGTACTCCTGCAGGGCTGATGCTATTGCTTATGATTTGTTTTACATTGAATACGTTTCGTACTCCGGCAGAGAGATTGAGTTTTGTATTTATGTTCTTATTGATGCTGAGGTCGGTCCATGAATAATCCTCAAATATTGATTGTCTTATGTTTTGTACACCGTCTAAAATGATTGATTCGAAATACGGAGTCTTGCCGGTATATTTTTGAAACAAGCCTATAGTCAGTTTTTGTTTCAAAAAAGTATAGTTTGCAGATAAAGATGCTTCGGGAGACCAAACGTATTCGGCGGTATTTTTATCAGCAGCATTGAATTGATTATATCTGCCGGTAAAGCCTGCTGTAAACAGGATGGAAAGATTGGAGGTACGTGACTGTACAGTGGTAGTGAATCCTTTTGTTTTATAATGATCAATATTAATGTATGTTACCTCCTGAGGATTGGATGGGCTCTGGCCAAAATTGATCAGATCCTGTATCGTATTATAAAATGCACTGATGGAATAATCCAATTTATTTCGTTCCGTGTTTTTTATTTGCCAGGAATATGAGCCTGATATAGAATGAGACAATTCCGATCTCAGATCTGTATTGCCTATCACGGCATGATTGGAATCGAAAAAGCTAAAATACAATTCTCGTATTGACGGTGCTCTGAATCCTCTGCCATAAGCTAATTTTAAGGTCTGACTTTGATTTAAATCCCATTTAATATTTAATGATGGTATACCGGTGGGTGCATTGTACACAGAGTTGTATATCAAACGAACCCCTGGTTTTATTGAAAGATGGTCGGATAACTTTAAATCACCTGATAGTATCAACCCATTATCCTGTATCATTTTTCTACCTGATGATAATCTACCACCTTTACCCGATTCAAGATTGATATCTATACCGGGTAAAAGAGAAAACCAATTTGTAATGTGTACTGGCATGAGCAATCTAAAACTTAGGCCATCAAAAACTGAGGTATCCTGTGAACCAGGGGCTATTGAAAGTCTTCTGTCATCAGTATCTTCATTATAAATTGTAGCTTGTACCTGCCGCTTAAAATGAGTGTATCCTATCGAAGTATTCAATTTTAGCTTGTCGGATATGCTCAGATCAGATTGCCACTGATGCATCCATCTGCTGGTAAAGTAGTTTTGATCATTAGCAATCTTTGATGTAAGTATTCCCGGATTATAAATATCTTCATTAGTATAATCTACTCTGTAATGACTCTTAAATTTATTTTTATCGATGCCAAGTACTACTCCTGACAGGTATTGAGTCTTTGGATGCCACTGATAATCTCTGCCTGTAGCTATACCGGTATATCCGCCAAATCCATTTCTTGCTATATTCCCTTTTATATAGATATCCCCCTTGCTGTATCCTCCTT
>JAYUWT010000196.1:0-5008 GCA_043753405.1 Saprospiraceae bacterium
TGTGCTGGAAAATGTGCCTTCTGTTTCAGTGAGTGTGGAAGGAGAAATCAGCCTGAGGGGTTCGACCAATGTTACTATCCTCATCAATGGCAGGCCATCTACAATGATGCGCGTGAACAGTGCATCAGCATTGTCACAAATACCGGCCAATACTATTGAACGAATTGAAATCATTACAAATCCTTCCGCAAAATATAAACCGGATGGAACAGCCGGGATTATTAATATCGTTTTGAAAAAAGGAATCAGACTAGGATTCAACGGGACATTATCAGCAAATGTCGGGAATAAGAATCGATATAATTCTACGTTTACATTCAATTACAGGCCTGGAAAAATAAATCTATTTGGGAGTTACGGATATAGACATGACAGCAGGTCACGAATTTCTACTGATTTCAGAATTATAAAAGATTCATTGGAAAATTTAATAAATGATTATAATTATAGCAGCCTCTCACGTTCTGTCATCGGATCACATGCTGTAAATCTGGGTGCAGATTATTTTATCGACAATCGAAACATAGTAGGAATATCAGGAAATTATTTTAAGTTAAATGTTTTTCACGATGAAGTTGCGTCTACCATCCTTACCAACAATGCTCAACAAATCACAAATGACTTTAACCGCAATCTTTTGGATGATGAGTATGAGTGGGAAAAAGAATTATCTGCATACTACGAACACAAATTCAAAAAGGACGGTCATATTATTAATTATGAATTAAGTTTATCAGACCATTATGAAGAAGAGGATAACAAGTTTACCCAAATATATCGCGTTCCTTTTCAAATTAACTCCTATGACAATACACTCATAAGACAACGTGAAAAAGCCGGAGAAGCAATTATAGAATATGCAAATCCTTTAAGCGAAGATGTAGAGGTCGAAGCCGGATATGCTTTTGAATGGATTAACCAGGACTTTGATTTTTATGGAGAATATTTAAACAGTCAAAATGATTGGATAAAGGATATTGCAAAATCCAATCGTTTTAAGTTCGATCAAATGATCCATGCCGGCTACATTACATACGCTCAATCTGTAGAAGATTTTAGTTTTGAATTGGGCTTAAGGGGAGAAAATGCACTCATCTCTTTACATATGGTAAATCTTGATTCTAGGTTAAAACAGAATTATTTTAAACTTTATCCCACTATTCATTTATCATATGAGGTTAGTGACAAGGCTGCATATCAATTGAGTTACAGCAAGAGGGTGAACAGGCCGGAAGGCGATGAACTCAATCCTTTTCCCGAATATGAAGATCCAAGAAACTTATATTCTGGTAATCCAACTCTTAAGCCTGAGCAAATTCATTCCTTTGAATTAGGTTATCAGTTTAAAAATGAGGTATTTGCTCTTGTGCCAACTTTATATTACAGATACAAATATGACGCTTTCACAGAATTGAGCAGATACATCAATGATACAATACTGCTTACTACTTCTGTAAATCTAGCAAGGGAAAAATCTGCCGGACTCGAAATGATTTTTTCCTGGCGCTTACAAAAATTACTAACAATAAATCTCACCGGAAATTTGTTCTACAATGAAATAGATGCATCCAATCTCGGATATTCCGATAAAAAAACTGCACTATCCGGAAATTTAAAATTAGGCACAAATATCAATTTCACTAAAAGTACAGTTATGCAGCTCAATGCCAACTATCGTTCGTCCAGCCTGACACCTCAGGGCAAGGATCTTCAGAGTTTTGTGTTGAATGCCGGATTGAGACAAGATCTATTTAAAAGAAAAGCTTCATTACTGTTTACTGCTTCAGATGTGTTCAAAACGATGCGATGGCAAAGTGAGATCAATACTCCGGAATTATATCAAAAGACAACATCCAGACGCAGATCACAAATTATTTATCTTGGATTCACATGGCGGTTTGGACAGATGAATAATAAAGCTCCGGATGAATTAAAATTTGATGAACAATAAATGAGTTTAAATAACACTTACAATTTATGAGAAATATACAAATCATTATTATTAGTGGTATATTCCTATGGGTCTCAAACCCCACTTTAAAGTGCCAAAACAATATAATCGCTGAAGAATATTTTCGATTAGCAGAGGATCATAAGAAAAAAGCAAACCGGGATAGTGCAATCATTTATTATGAAAGATCAGCAGTCGAATTTAAAAGACTCTCCAACTTTGAGAAACTTATAGATTCTTATAATCAAATAGGTATAATACTTACAAGACAGGATAAATACGAACAAGCTAAATCATATTTAGAACAATCACTATCAATAGGCCTGTCTTCACTTGACTCCAATCATCTCTCCATTGCTACTACTTACATTAGTCTAGGCGTAATTTATGCCGCCGAAGATAATTTCGATCAATCAATAATATATCATAACAAAGCCCTTGATATCCGGCTTTTGAAACTGGGTGAGTTTAGTAGTGATGTTGCTACAAGCTATGGCAATATAGGAAACGTATATTTTCGAAGTCAGGACTATGATAGATCCATCAGCGCACACCTCAATGCTATGAAAATCAGAGAAAAGTTATTCGGAATAACAGGTGAAGAGGTCATCCAGTCGTATACAAACCTGGGGAATGCTTACAGGGAAAAAAAAGAATATGCGACCTCCATTGAATACTTTCAAAAAGCATTACAAAATAAAATTACCCATGTTGGCCGGGGGCACAAAGATTTAATTAAATTTTTTAAAAATATCAGTGACGTGTTTTATTTAATGGGTCAAAACGAACAGGGTGATTTATATAAAACCAAAGCAGAAGAGATTTTAAATGATTGAGATAAAGGGATAATGCCACAATTTCTAAGCCAATATCCGGAACTTAATAACATCCCCTAACACCCTCGAAGAGGGGGAAAGTCTTCGTTACATTTTATTGGGGTTAAATTGACATTTGAAAAATAAAATATTAATCAAAGGATTTCCCCCGCCGGCGGGGGGTAGGGGGTGGGGAATCAACATTATTATTAATCCAATCCCCAATAATCATTGCCACGTCTTCTATTCTGTTGAGCACTTCCCAACTAGAAAATCGCAAAGTTGTAAATCCTAATTTTTGTAAATTCTGATCTCTGATATTATCTTTTTGATCATCATCCTCATGTGTGTAACCATCTACTTCAATAATTAAATTTATTGGCAGGCATACAAAATCAACAATGTAATTTCCTATAGGCCGTTGTCTTCTAAAAGAATAGCCTAACATTTGGCTTGAACCTAGAACATATTTCCATAAGCAAGCTTCTGATTTGGTGGCATTGTTGCGATTCTCCCTTGCAAATAGTTTAAGATTTTTGTTGTAATTGTGGTGATTCATATTGGGGTGCTTATGATATGTAAAAATAAAAAAGAATTATTAATTGGGTTAATAAAAGTAGGACTTGTTTGATTGACATAGAGATTTAAAGGATAAAAGCCTCCCCCTACCCCCCTCGAAGAGGGGGAAAGTCTTCGTTACTTTTTATTGGGGTTAAATTGACATTTGAAAAATAAAATATCAATCAAAGGATTTCCCCCGCCGGCGGGGGGTAGGGGGTGGGGAATCACTGAGGAAGTAAAATTGCTTGCCTGAAATCTTAAATGGCAGGGAACGAAGTCCTGAAGCATGAAGGACAAAGTGTAGTCAGAACATTTGGGAGCTTGCCTGCCGTAAGAATGAAGGCAGGGGACGACCAAATGCTTCTGCGGTAGGGGGTGGGGAATCAACATTATTATTAATCCAATCTCCAATAATTATTGCCACATCTTCTATTCTGGTGAGCACTTCCCAACTAGAAAATCAATATTGAGCCTCCCCCTACCCCCCTCGAAGAGGGGGAAAGTATAAAACAGAGTGTTCGTATTTCCAAAAGCCTGTCGTCTTAGTTTGATATATTTTTGCCATTCAAACCATTTTAATTATCTTTAGCTTTACTCAAAAAAATAAAAACTTTAAAACTGACATTTTTTTGTAACCTTTTCATTCCTCACTTACTCATAAGTTGTATAAATAAAAAATAATAAAAATGGACGCAATCAGTTTAAATCAATCTATCAGGCCGACTTTTAACTTGTTGAAATATACATATGGTATATTACCAATTGTAGCCGGGCTTGACAAATTCACTAACATATTAACACAATGGGAAAAATACATACATCCCGGACTTGCAGAAATGCTGCCATTTGATCAGCATACATTCATGATAATTGTCGGACTGATTGAGATCTTAGCCGGAATTATTGTTCTTGCAAAACCTGCAATAGGAGGGTATATCGTGTCTGCATGGTTAACATTAATAGCACTAACATTAATAGCATGTGGTAATTATTTAGACATAGCTGTCCGTGACCTTGTAATGGCAATAGGTGCATTTTCTATGGCACGTTTGGCAAAGGTAGTTTAATAGAAATATTAAAATTTCAGAATATTGGCAGGGGAATTTGCATAGTTTATATTCCTTATACACAGAAATAATTCCATGCTCTACAAGACTGCAGATCATATAATGACATCCACGAAGCTACTCAGGGACAATTGCAGGATACTTTTATCGATGTACTTTTATTTTCATTTTAATTACCTTAAATTAAATGCCCTACAAGCATGAAAAATATAACTCTATCTTTATTAGCACTGATGATACTTGCTTCCTGCGGTTCAGGCGATACAGATGATATCAGTACCAATGAAACTGAATTTAAACAAAAAATGAGGGATTTTGTCATTGGGATCAGCCAATACTCTAAATCCATAAATCCAAATTTTAATGTTATTCCTCAGAATGGAATTGAATTGGTAAGCACAAGTGGAGAAATCCCGGGAAGTCCACATACATTATATTTAGATGCTATTGATGCTAATGGTCAGGAAGATCTATTCTACGGTTATGATAATGATGACCAGGAAACACCGGTTGAAACTGTGTCCTACCTAAAAGATCTTCTGAATATTTCCAAAAATGCCGGCAATAAAATACTTGTAATTGATTATTGTTATACTTTATCAAAAATGAACAAC
>JAYUWT010000197.1:0-2046 GCA_043753405.1 Saprospiraceae bacterium
GGAAGCGAGAAATCAAGGACCTACTTCTCATTGGGATATCTGAATCAGGACGGCATTATAATTTCATCACATTACAAGCGCTATACTGCCAGGGTAAACTCTGAATTTGATGTGACAAAGAAATTGAAAATAGGGGCCAATTTGAATTATAGTAATGACGATAAATCAAACCCTCTCACGGGTACTGCTGACAAGGGAACTCTCACGAGTGCTATAAGATTGATGCCTATGAATCCTATTTATTCGAATCAGGAAGGCCCCATCAGTTCCGATTTGTATGGTTACCAGGGCTATGCTATGGTCAGATCTTCCGCCAATACTTTATATTTCCCCCAAGGGTTGAATAATCAGGTTTTTGTAGATGCCTATCACTATAAAAGATCATTAAAATCATCGAATATTCAGTTGTCGGGTTTCGGAGAATATGAAATTATTAATGGATTGAAGTTCAAATCATCTATTAACTATACCAGGTTCAATTCAGTATTTTGGTTTAGCAGATTAGGCGAACCCGATGAAATATCTGGTTTTGGACCCATCATTCCAACCAGTCAGTATGCTGAAACCTGGAGACAATTTGACCAATACAACTGGATCAATACACTTAGCTATACAAAAAAATTTGGTCAACATAATATTATGTTTGTGGCAGGTACTGATGCATTGAAAAATATTTACAGGCAGGTGGTTGTGGACGGTGGCAGTAATCCAAATGGTCAATATAACCTCAACTCTCTAGGTTCTTCAACATCTACCGGGTACTCGGAAGATTACTCACTGGTTTCTTATATAGGCAGAATGACTTACGATTATGCTGGCAAATACCTGCTTACTGCCAATTTTCGCCGTGATGGTTCGTCAAGATTTGGTCCTACAAATAAGTACGGAAACTTTCCTTCTGCGTCTATTGGCTGGAGGCTTTCAGAAGAAAAATTTCTTAAAAATTCCAGGCACATCAACGAATTGAAATTAAGAGCCAGTTATGGTGTAGTGGGCAATCAGAATATTGGGAATTTTAAGTATTCCAATACCTATGCAAATGATGCTGGATTTTATAATTACGTAAGTGGTGTTAATCAGAACGTGGTGAATGCCATGTACAGGAATAATATCGGCGATCCAAATATCCGTTGGGAGAAATCATCTCAGATAGATTTCGGTCTTGATGCGAGTTTATTTAATAATACCATCACGTTATCAACCGATTATTATGTAAAGAAAATTGAGGACATGTTAGGAAATGCGCCTATTCCTACTTATTTGGGTGTAACGGGAAATTCTATTCTCAGGAATGAATTTTCGATGGAGAACAGAGGGTTTGAGTTTCTTTTAGGATTTAATAAAAAATTAGGTAATGTAAATTTTTCATCAACAGTTAATTTCTCAACGCTTGAGAATAAAGTGACAGAATTATTAGGTAAATCAACAGACTATATCGTTAGAGAAATAGGTTCCTTATCAGGTGATAATGGAGGGGCGCAAACCCGTTCTAAGGTTGGTGAGCGTATCGGAAATTTTTGGGGCTATGTTACAGACGGAATTATTCAGGATGCAGCAGAAGCGGCTGCAAGCGGAATGAGTGGGGTTAAACCGGGAGACCGAAGGTTTAAGGATTTGAATGGCGATAAAAAAATTACATCAGAAGATAGAACCATTTTAGGTAATGGGTTGCCTAAATATATTTACGGTTTAAATCTTAATGCTTCGTATAGAAATTTTGATTTCACCGTTTTTTTCCAGGGACAGGGGGGTGTTGAGATAGCCAATATGTTGAAAGGGTATTCTATGCATCAATCCAATGGCCAGGGATTTATTAATGGCTCCACAGACTGGCTAAACAGGTGGACGGCGAAAGGCAGTTCTAACGAATTTCCCCGTAATTCATTTGATGCCCCGGGTACAAATACCTATTTCTCTTCATACTATATTGAAAAGGGCGACTTCCTTCGAATACGCAATATGCAGTTAGGCTACACACTACCTGGTAATGTTTTAAGAAAGACTGGGTTAAGTAGTGTTAGAATATACGTTTCAGCGCAAAATTTA
>JAYUWT010000198.1:0-2041 GCA_043753405.1 Saprospiraceae bacterium
TAATTTTATAATATTTTAATGATATAAGATCCTCACGATTAACATTGTGGGGATTTTTTTTAATATTAAAAACTTAATGTGAGATCACTTCTTGAGATATATCTGGATCATCCTTCTGTTTCTATTGATAGTAGAAATCTTCAACCGGGTCAGATCTTCTTTGCTATCAAAGGTGATAATTTTGATGGGAATGACTTTATAGAGCAATGTTTGGAGCATGGTGCTTCATATTGTATCTCTTCTGATATAAAATATGCAGGAAGGCTGAATGTAATCATCGTAAACGATACTTTACAGGCATTAAAGCAACTTGCAAAAGAGTTTAGAAAAACTTTTAAAATCCCTGTCCTGGGTATCACAGGATCCAATGGAAAAACAACCACGAAAGAAATTCTGGCAATGGTACTTTCTTCAAAGTATAAGGTACATGTTACCAAAGGTAACCTCAACAATCATTTAGGTGTGCCGCTTACTTTACTTTCCATGCCATTGGATACAGAATTGGCGGTCATAGAGATGGGAGCCAATCATGTAGGTGAGATCAAAGAACTGTGTGAAATAGCCGAACCAACACATGGTTTTATTACCAATGTCGGCCTGGCCCATTTAGAGGGCTTTGGCAGCCCTGAAGGTGTCAGGAAAGCAAAATCAGAACTATTTGATTATCTGGATATACACAATGGCGTTAAATTTCTGAATACAAGAGAACAGAGTTTAGATTATCTAAGAGAAACAAAAATCACTGAGTTCGAATTGGTCGGAGATAAAAGCTCGATAAATCAATTAGATCAAATAAATTGTTTAAATGTATGTTTCGAATATGATGGACAGCATTATGAAAGTAACCTCGTGGGTGACTATAATTTCAATAATATAATTTCAGCCTTTGATATAGGTCAATACTTTAATTGTGACCCAGATATAATGATACTTGCCATCATCCATTACCTTCCAACAAACAACCGTTCTCAAAAATTGGAATATCATGGAGTTACCTTGTTGATGGATGCGTACAATGCGAATCCATCTTCGGTATACCAGGCTATAAGCAATCTCTCAAAGATCCCGGACGAAAAAAAGTCCGTAATTTTAGCCGATATGCTGGAGTTAGGTGATAGCGGCCCAAAACTTCATGAAGAGGTATTGAATATATTAAGCTCTGTTTCTATGAAAAAGATCTTTTTGATCGGGCCGATATTTTATCAATTAAGGAACAAATATAAAGATTATATATTTTTCAAAGATACAGCACAAGCCAAAGCAGAGATAAATTGGAATGATCTTAAAGGACACACTGTCTTGTTAAAGGGGTCAAGGGGTCTAAAACTAGAAACATTACTCAGCTAATTTATCCAGCCATAGAAATATGTCAACAAGTCTAGGTGACAATTCACCTTTGCCACTATAAGTATAGTCATTGTAAGAACAAGGTATTTTTTTGAAATGACTTATAGCAGATGGAAGTTCATTGGGATAAGTCACATACCATTCCATGGACATTTCATTTTTTGAGAATGATACTGAGCCATAAGGCAGGCATTCCTCGATCATAAAAGTAGTTTCATCAGCTGCTGAGGTTGAAAAAGCTTTATTTGCCCCGGACAAAAAATAATATATAAATTGTGCAATCGTGTCCATAGAAGCAGGATGGTCCTTAGTCAATTGGTCAAATCCTGTCAGGATGGTAAAACGTGTATTATAGCTGGAACCAACTGCCCGGCCTATCTGGTTGAATGTTTCAGATGTAATTCCACTTGAACCTACAGGGTTTTTATCAGGAAGATCTGATTGTTTAATAACGGATAGATCTATTACAACGCTATCAGCATATTGAATAGGTTTGTTTAGAACTTCTATTTGTCCAAGTATATTTCCCAATCTGTAATTATCAAAGTTTGAATTAATTATTTCTGCATTTTCGCTAAGATGCTGCTGATAACCTGAAGTTCCAATGTTTGAAATGGTACGGAATGATTTATTATTAAATTTTAATAATTCCTGCTCCACATAATGTAATGAACTGTGAATGATATGAATATTC
>JAYUWT010000199.1:0-4983 GCA_043753405.1 Saprospiraceae bacterium
TCCAAACTTTTAAATCAAATTATTATGAAAAATTTAAGTTTCTTTCTGGTATTTAGTTTTCTATTTTCATCCTGTACAGATTATGAATCCACAAAAATCGGTGTAGCAGAAAACACAAATACCCAATTACCCGGAAATTCTTCTGCTATGATTACTTATGAAGATCATATCTATACTGTGGACCATGATTATCTAAGAGTTTTATCAATTGAAGATAATAACCATCTCAAAGAAGTATTCAAGGTCTATGTAGGAACAGGTATCGAAACAGTTTTTGCATATGAGGATTACCTATATCTAGGTGCACGTACTTCAATTTACATTTATGATGTAAAAATTAAAAAACAGCCGGTTTTGTCAGGTACAAACAGGCACTTTGTAGCTGAAGATCCTGTAATTGTAAGTGGTAACCGTGCTTATGTAACATTAAAAACCGGTACTGAAAACAATAATCCGGCAGGTTTTCTGGAAGTAGTGGATGTTACCAACAAAACTGATCCAAATACAATTGCCCGGGTTAGTCAAAAATTCCCCAATGGTTTGGGTATATCCGAAGATGTACTATATGTGTGTAATGCAAAATTTGGAATTGATGTGTTTGAATTAAACATTACAGAACATGTTAAATTTTATAAAAATGTACCTACAGATCCTGTATATGATTGTATAATAACAAATAATGTTTTGATTGGACAGACTAAAAAAGGCCTGGTTTATTACAACATTGCAAATAAATTAAATCCGGTACTTATACAAAAAGTCGAGAATTAACCAATTATAAAATAGCAGGAGATGCATCTATTCAGGTTATTAATTATCCTGTTTTTATTATCTGTATTGAGATTTAATTTGCAGGCGCAGTATGATGATATTTATGTCGAAGACAAAACCATTGATTGGGGTATTCACATATCCCCGTTGGTTGGTGGGATAAAGACTATGGCTTTTGGCTTAGGATTTTCCACACCGATCGGGCCTAAGCTGATGGGCCATGTTACTGCTTCCTATATATATATGGGATTATTAAATGGAGCGACGATGAAAAGTAACGGACTGGAGCTGTCTCCCAGGATCCTCTTTTTTCCTGATCCAATTGACGATTACAAAGGTTTAATATTCGGCGTGGAAGTGCCCGTTAGTTATCATACCATAAAAGATGGCAGATGGGCATCTTACCAGACCATAGGAGGAGTAGTACCAGTCAATTACAAAAAATACGAAAATATTAAAGCTAAAATGTTCCAAACCGGCCTGGGCTTCCAGGTCGGTATAAGGACTCATAAACGAAATTATAGGGTTTTCTGGCAACCTACAGCTACTTTAGGAGTGCATTACCAAAAATTATCTGATTATACAGAGACGAAAAAATTGGATGCTTTTACAAGTCAGGATACTGGCTTAGGTTTATATTACAAAATTGAAATTGCTATTGGATTTTATAAGTTTAAAAAGAAAACTATATCAACACTTAGTTTATAACTACAGCACTTTTTGTGTGTAAGTAATTGCCAAATTATAGAACTGTAAGGGAAAGAATTTTTATTTTTGGCAATGAAAAAAATTACATTACTTATCCTTTTTGTGTTCCTTACATTTTCGTTATTGGAGGGGCAAACTCAAACTACCATTACAAAAATTGCGTTTGGTTCTTGTGCTGAACAGGACAAACCACAACCTATTCTTGATCTTGTGACCAGGCAAAAACCGGATATCTTTATTTACCTTGGCGACAATATCTACGGTGATACCAAGGACATAACAGAATTAAAGGAAAAGTATGACCTGTTAGGGGCTAAACCTGAATTTCAAAGACTAAAAGCAAATACCAGACTGCTGGCGACGTGGGATGACCACGATTTTGGATGGAATGATGCAGGAAGACATTATCCATATAAAAAGGAATCCAAAGAATTGTTTCTAAATTTCTTTGATGAACCCCAGAAATCTGTGCGAAGAGGCCACGAAGGAATTTATACTTCCTATGCATTTGGGGGAAGGGGCCATAGAGTTCAGATTATTTTATTGGATACACGCACCTTCAGGGATGATCTTAAGCTCTACTCAGGTGAATTAAAAGAGGATAAGCGTTATTTCTACGAATTGGACTACACACCTCATGCCTCCCGCGATTCTAATCTTTTGGGAACAGAACAATGGAAATGGCTGGAAAAGCAGTTGTATATGCCGGCAGACATCAGGATCATTGGGTCCAGTACACAGTTTGGAATTGAATATAATGGTTATGAAGCATGGGCAAACTTTCCACATGAACAGAAAAAAATGTTGGATCTGATTCAAAAGACACAAGCCGGAGGAGTTTTCTTTATCTCAGGTGACGTTCATTACAGTGAGATATCCATGATAAAAAGAGAAGGGCTGTATCCCATTTATGATTTTACATCCAGCGGAATTACATCTACCTGGCATTTTGCTACTCCCAATAAAAACAGGATAGAAGGTCCGGTCATGGAAAATCACTTTGGCTTGATAACCATAGACTGGGATGCCAAACCACCAATGATAAAACTTGAATGCATCGATGTTAAAAATAATCCCCGATTTGAATTTACAATTCCCCTAAGCAGACTTCAGCCCGGACTAGAATAAACATCAGATGACAGACTCTAGACGCTGATTTTAGAATAGGTGATAAGGTGATCGGGCGATAAATAATCAAACCTCTGACCTCTGACTTCTGACTTCTGATGTCTGGAAATTTATTTCCTCACAGGCAACGAATTTGTCTTTCCGGTAGTCTTAATAGGTAGAATGAATAAGTTCATTAAAACTCCGGTTCAATTTTCTTTATGTTTCAATAATAAACTATAGTGAATTGTAATATTAAGAAAACCGGATCAACCTAAACATTAAAATTAAACACATGTACAAATTTAGATTTATTTATATCCTGGCATTTATTGCACTAGCGATGTCCTCCTGCCGAAAAGATTTCAATGATTTTATTACTGACCCCAAATCTCAGGAATACTCTGGCTCAATATTGGGTTACGTCATCGATGAGTCCGGCCTCCCGGTAAAGGACGCTAGAGTGACATTCGATAATAAGATAAAAACTACTGATGAAAATGGTGTTTACCAATTCAAAAATGTACAGATTAATTCCAGACACAATATTATTAATATAAAAAAGGAAGGTTATTTCGAAGGCAGCAGGGTCTTTACAACAGACAGGGCAACAACGATCTCAGTTCGCAACATTTTGTTGGCTAAAAATTTCGACCAGTCTTTTGAAAGTTCTGTCTCGGGTAAGGTGAATAAAGGTTCCATAACGCTTGATTTTCCATCTGACGCTATAGTAATGGCATCAAGTGGTTCGACCTATAATGGTACCGTTAAGATCGCTATGAAATATCTGGATCCTTCCAAAAGAGAGATCTACGATCAAATGCCGGGTGACCTGGTGGGCGTTAACGCAGATGAACAGATCGCAGTTATGTTTAGTTTTGGAATGGTAGCAGTGGAATTGCAATCTCCGTCCGGTCAGTTGCTCCAGATAGCGCCCGGAAAAAAAGTTAAAATGTCAAATAAACTGACTTCTGCACAGGCATCCAGGGCCCCTTCCACCATTCCACTTTGGTATTATGATGAAAATCTGGGTTACTGGAAAGAAGAAGGTGAAGCGCAACTCATTAATGACACTTATACAGGCGAGGTTGGGCATTTTACATACTGGAATTATGATGCCCAGGCGCCATCTATTATTTTGAGTGGACGTGTAGTAGATAATTTGGGCAATCCAATCCCCAATGCTCATGTATGGGTCCAGGGAGCAGGCCAGGCCGGCAGCGGCCATGGCTTGACTAATCCGGATGGTACTTTCAGCGGTATGGTCGCTAAAGATGTCTTACTTGATATTACTGTTACTATTTATGTCGAGGGATGCAATTATACGGAAGTATATAGTGGCCAGGCAGGTCCTTTCTCCACTGATGCCTCCTTACCCGACCTTGTTGCAAATACCGCAACATTAAATACTTTGACGGTTACTGCTAATGTAGTCGACTGTGCCTCGTTACCTGTTCAGAATGGATACGTAAAAGCAACATCCGGAAATACAATACTGGCCTACCTTGAAATCAATAATGGACTTGTCAGTTCAAACATTGTAACATGCACAGCTTTGAATAATGTTACGTTTGTGGCGGTAGATATAATAACCCTGGAACAAAGCGATGCGATTACAGTGCCGGTAGGTTCCAATATTGATCTGGGTATCGTCAACGCATGTGGTAATCAGGTAGATTTTATTAAAGTGCAGATCCCAGGCTTGAGCATAGATACCACACTCCTGCAAAACCTCAGCATCAGCAATAATTTCTTTAAAGAAGTACATAGTGGCAATAATATTGACTCTGCTACTAATGTGATGTTGAACCTGTACTGGAATGAAGCTGATAATAATGTGATCACTCCGGGTACATATCCGATTTTCCCGAATGAAACGAATGTCGTTCTTTTCGGAAATCCTGCAAATCAGGGTTATTTAAGCGGCATAAGTGGTAATGTCATTGTGACTCAGGGTGGAAGCCAGTCAGGGGATGTGATCACAGGAACATATGATTTCCTTGGGCAGATATTAGGTACCATCATAACACATCAGGTAACAGGGTCCTTCCGGATCACGCTGCCTTAAAAAATATAGATTCAATTTCTGTTTAATTGGAAGAAGCACTACTTATAGAAAAATGTCTGCAACACGACAGAAATAGTCAAAAGTTGCTTTATGAACGCTTTAGCGGGCAGATGTACTCCATCTGCCTTCGCTATTGTAAAGATGAGTTTAGTGCGCAGGATGTTTTACAAAATGGATTTATCAGAGTGTTCAGAAATTTGGAATCTTTTAAAGGTGCTTCTTCACTCTATGCCTGGATCAAAACTATTATGATAAGGGCAGCACTGGATGAACTTAAAAAGAAGAAAAAAGAAGAAGAGCTTTTCACATCACAGGAATTTATGGAGGAC
>JAYUWT010000200.1:0-2037 GCA_043753405.1 Saprospiraceae bacterium
GGAGGTTCAATGATCGGACGTGGAAGAACCCTAATTATTTAATCCTTACGAAAAAAAATTTTCGGCAGTTTTACCAGTATCCGGCGAAATAAATTCTTCATTCCTCCAAAGTTGGGTCCAGGCTTCCCCAAGGGGTAAATGGTTATATCTATCTGTGTATTTTTTTCGCAAGATCGTGCTTAGTACTGGATAAAACTTCGAGTTAATGGATGGAAATAAATGATGCTCCGTATGATAGGAAAAATTGAAATGAAGTTTATTTAGCACGCTTGGTACCTCCACCGTGGTAGTACCCAATATGGGATCACTTTGTTCGGTTATTGGGTTCAAAAAATGGTTGGTAAAGATATAAGTCATCAGAATGGTAGAGGTTATAACATAGCTTAAAGGACCAGCAAAGATGTAAGCCAACACTTTTTGTTCAACCGCATTAAAGATCGCAATTTGCAGTGCAGTAATAAACATCAGCTCCAGGATTATTTTTGCCTTTTGCATGACAGAATACTTTGGTTTAAAGGGAACAACAGTTGGTTTTGAGCCTTTTGAATAAAACACAGAAATGATATTTCTAAAAATGTACGGGATAAAGTGAAATGCTACGATCGGATTCCATTTTGAGAACTCTTTATTAGGATAAAATATTTTCGTGTAAAGATATGTGCCCGATGTTTTTTCGAAATCTAAGAATTGCCTGTCAGGATCATTTCGAGTATTTGATTGTACATGATGTGTTTGATTGTGAACTCTATCCCAAAGTGTTGCCGGTATCAAATTTATACCCCATGAGATGATTTCAAAAAAGTATTTGGCCCTCTTATTTCTTGTAATGGAATTATGACTTAGCTCATGAGAAAGAAAACCTATACATGATAAGCTGTGGGCTATTAAGCAGGATAACATGAGATAGACTATTAAGCTGTCCATAAACCGGAATAGACAATATGCTACAGATAGCATCACGAGATATCCTGATATGTATAATATTTTTTTTGGCTCGCATAAAAAGGCTTCTTTTGGAAGGAGTCCTTTTAGCTCTTGCATATATTCCCCATGGGATTTTGTCAAAGGTGTGCCGTTCATATTTGTCATTTATTTTGGAATTTAATGCGAGCTACTCTGCTTATTTGATTCTATTCTACATTAGCATGCAAAAACAGATTTACGCCTAGAGCCTCACTTTTTACTTCAATCTGATTATCTTGGATACCTGCTTTTATTGCCAACTGGTTTAATAACCTGTCTGTACGGTGAAAAAGATGCCAATTTCCAGCTTTCTCCATAAAAGAGCGGCTCGGATTAAAAACTGAAAAGTTGCCGATCACGATTTCACCTGAAGGGGCACACCATGACCGGATTCTTGTTAGGAGTTTGACAAATGCAACATCATCAAAATAATCAAACAAACCGGCTGACCATATTAAATCAAACTTCTCCTCGGTATTAAATTTGAAAATATTGCTTTGAGTAATATGAACATCATCGGAAAAACCTCCCAGCACATTTCTTGCATAATCTATCGCCCTGGGATCCATTTCTATACAATTAATTTTCACCTTCTCTCCGGGAATTTGTTCAAGGAGTTCCAAAACATCACGACAAGGCCCCGATGCAATGTTTAAAATTCTCAAAGGTGAAGTGACTGCTGAAGCCTTCTCTTTTACAAGCTTAACAAAGTACTCCTTCCTGTTTCTAACGGCTTTAGGTGCGGCATGAGAATGAAAGTATTTATCCCATTTCAAAAAGTTTTTGTCTGCATTGATTTTATACTGATATATAAAATCAATAATTTCAAAATCTCCCGAATATCCATGCGGTTTTCGAAAACTAAAGCCCTGCATAGTTTGATTAAGAAACTCATAACCAAAAAGGCGGATAACTTCGTCCCTTTTCGATTCCGCGTTAGCGGGGCAATCTCCTAAATCTATGATGTCCCATATTGCTGACAATTCATCGTATTGATTTTCTTCTGGTCCTTTTGCTTCAATAAAAGCAATAAGCCTATTAAGCGCAATCTCTTGGGGTAGTTTATATGTTACC
>JAYUWT010000201.1:0-2037 GCA_043753405.1 Saprospiraceae bacterium
ATAGGATGACCCCGTTCGTCCGTATCGACTGTAGGAAAGCGCGAAAAACTGTCAGCTATGAAGGCGAACTCCACAGGCGGCCGGAATGAATCCCCACCATCAAAAGAAGTAAAGATAAAGAGGCGATTAGAATCTACGGATTCAGGAGTTCGTTTCGCCACCACATAAACTGTATCACCGTAAGAAGCTATATCAGGCCCCATCCAACTTGCACCCGCTGTGGTAAGCCACGATGGATTCAATTTGACGGGAGTGTTAAATGTAACACCATTCCATTTTGTAAAGTAAACTGATTCGTTTTTATTCCAGACTATCAACGGATCACCTGATCTGTCTAAGGCAATACGCGGGTGATCATTGCCAAAATGGCTGGAAGCAACATCCATTTCATCATTCCATGAAATCTGTGCCTGACCTGAATAAATTGAAAATAGGCTTATTAATAGAAAGTAGAAAATTTTATTCATTATGATTTAAATTTTTAATGATCTTGATAATCAATTATTTATTAAAAGTAGTGACTTATTTTCATTACTTAAAGAATAATAATATTGGGGTGATGTGTGTGATAATCAATAGTTAACCGTTAATCCAATTCCAAAGCCCATATCGCTATCGTAGTGAGCCCTCACACCAATATTTCTCCCAATAATATATTTTAATCCTCCCATATATTCTTTATCTGTATTGACCATAAAACTTGCTCTAAACCTTTTAGAAACCGGAATATCTTCTCTCATTAACTGCAATCTTACAATACCATCCTGATAAACTTCTGCCTGAAATATTAGTAACATGGGTAAAGTATAATCAAACCCTGCACTTAACATAGCTCGGTTGTCTTTGGTATTTGTCTGTCCAAAAAGCGTTGTTTCTGTCTCCCCTTCTTCTAATTTTCTATAACGCCAGTCAAAGCCCACGAAAGGCATGAACCATTGATTCCTTCCTATATAGCGCCCTAAATGTGTTTCTGTTTCATAACCGTGTTCGTTATGATACCCTAGCCGCCACTCTGTACCCAAGGCCCATCTTGTGTTTTGAAACATGATCATCCCATCATTGCCATTCGTTGCAAAATCATTTTCGACCATAAAATGTACCTTATTACTTTCTCTCTGTAACTTATTGTATGCCCTTTTTTTATTAGGCAGATAAGGATTCGGCGCAGAGTTCTCATAACTGAAAGCGCGATTCATTCCTGCCATCATATGATATAAAATATGACAATGGAAAAACCAGTCACCATCTGCATTAGCTTCGAACTCTATAGTATCAGTCTCCATAGGCATAATATCAATTATATTTTTTAATGGTGCATAAGCTCCCTGTCCATTGATAACCCTGAAATCATGTCCATGCAAATGCATGGGATGTCTCATCATACTATTGTTAAACATGATGATCCGGACCACTTCACCTTGTTTGATCATGATCTTGTCCGATTCGGCAAGGACCTTATTGTCTAAACTCCAAACATATCGGTTCATATTCCCCGTAAGTTCGAAAAGAAATTCCCTTACAGGGGCATTTTTGGGAAGAGATGTTTTATACGGAGCTTTTAACATCGCGTAATTTAAAGTGACAATATCACTTTTCATTTCATGGTCCATAGTTGAATGATCCATATCTGAGCCTTCCTTAGATTTTTTATTCATGTCCATTCCGCCGGAAATCTCAGGGTACATGACAGTATTCATATCCATTTGCTGGAGAGACATGTTCATGCCCATATCATCCATGTCACCATTCAGTAGCATCATATCATTCATCATCTTCATGCCCTCAAAATATTTCAGTTTAGGCATTGGTGAAATGAGTTGTTTTATCCCGCTTCCCAGATATATAGAAGTTGATTTCGTTCTATCCTCCGGCGTCACCAACAGTTCATACGATGTTTTATTCTGAGGTATGGTAACAATAATATCGTATGTTTCTGAAACTCCAATGATCAATCTATCTACTTCTACAGGATCAACATCAAGGCCATCACTTGCTACTACGGTTATTTTTCCTCCCGCATATTTAATCCAAAAGTAA
>JAYUWT010000202.1:0-2036 GCA_043753405.1 Saprospiraceae bacterium
GATCTTGAACGAATCCACTCAGGTGCATGTTTTCCCCAAGTAAAATACGGTACAGCATCTCTACCTACAGTAAGGTCTAATCTGGGATCTACATTTTCAGTTACAGTCAAATCAGAATTATTAAAATTATCTAATAATGGTAGTCCGTTGGCATCAGTACGAAATGCATTTACTAGGTTTTGAGATGGTTGATGAAATCCACAGCAACCAAAAGGGCTGCCTCCATGAGGATTATTTAGTCTGTCAGCAAAATTTCCATTCTGGCCTTCACTAGTACCATCATTTACTGATGATTGGATGGAGAATATCATTTCTTTACCATTCTCTGTAGATACTGCAAAAATATCACGGAAGCAAGGTGCCAAATCATACTTTGCACTACTTACTACTGCTTCAAGTTGGGTTTTTGCACCCGCTAAATCTCCTGTGTATAATAACACTTTCCCAAGATATGCCTGCGCAGCAGTTTTAGATGCTCTTCCTACCTGAGATTGATTTGCCGGTAATTTAGCTATAGCAGCTTTCAAATCATCCACGATTTTTGGTATAATATTTTCAGTATTTGGCTTTCTAAAATCTTTATCTGCTTCAGTATAATATGGAACATTTTTCCACATTTTCCATGCATCAAAATGATAGTGAGCTCTGAGAAATTGAATTTCACCTTCTAATGCTGTTTTTGTGGCAGCAGGTACAGAAGTAGAACCAGCTGAAAGTTTCATAGCCGAGTTGGCTCTGGAAATACCTTCATACAATGCTTTGAATTTGCCTTCAAAATATGTATTACCGGGAGTCCACTGATACAATTCGATCTGGGTGATTTCACCTTGATCACCAGGTTCTGATCCTTTGTATGCATCATCAGATGCTACGGAGCCCCATATCCAGTTACTACCTGCAGTAGGCCATGGTGGAGAAAACTGACCCCAATCGTGATTCCAACCATCTAACATAGAATAAGCAGAAATTAAAGCTGCATTTACACCTGCTTCATTAGCAAGAGTACCCTCATCCAATGATGCCTGAGCTGGTGCTTTGAGAAAGTCATCTGAGCACGAATAAATAAATAAAAGTGCTGTGAAAACTGAAGAAAAAATTAAAGATATTTTTTTCATTATAATTTAATATTAAATTGTCAATAGAATTTGGTTAATGATTAAAATCCTACGTTTACACCGACCATAAAAATTCTTGAACTTGGATAATTACCGAAGTCGTTTCCAGCCCACATATCAGAGTTGCCTCTGGTACCAAATGAAGATAACGCAGGATCTATACCACTATACTTAGTAAAAGTAAATGCATTTTGTCCGGAGATATATACCCGAAGTTTGCTTAAACCATATTTGGAAAGTTTCTGTGAAGGTATGGTATATCCAATCTGGATGTTTTTAGCTCTGAGGTAAGAACCATCTTCTACATAGAAACTATTAGGTCTCTCACTAAATACATCATTTTCATCCAAAATCGGGAAGTCGCCATTAGGATTCAAGGTTGGATGGAATGATCTTTCTAATGTTTCTTTTCTGATATTAGTATTGAAGAAACGGAACACTTCGAAAAGCTTATTGTAATTAAAAATATCATTTCCAATAGATGCAAATAAGAATGTAGAAGCATCAAATCCTTTGTAATTAACGCCAATATTAATACCCAATGTGAGATCAGGATGGTATTTTCCGATCACACCCAGATCATTGTCATTGATTTTTCCATCTCCATCAATATCTTTAAAACGAATACGACCTATAGCGGCACCGTCTTGTTTTGCATGAGCATCTACTTCAGCTTTTGACTTGAAAAGGCCATCTGCCTGATAACCGTAGAAAGTACCGATAGGATTATTCAACAGGTTGATGGAAGTACGACCAATACGAGTATCACCCCCGGTAGAGAAAAATGAAGTGGAGCTACCATCTATATCTACGATCTTATTTTTATAACGGGAAGCGTTAACCCCAAAATTCACATTGGCTTTTCCTATATTAGTACGATAATCAAGAGACAGATCCACTCCCTTATTTTCCATTTTTGCA
>JAYUWT010000203.1:0-2036 GCA_043753405.1 Saprospiraceae bacterium
GATTTAATATTCTAATTCTTATTTGGATCGCATGGTTTGTAACATGTATTTCTTTCTGCAAGAGTGAGCGAAATACGAAAAGCTGGGATGCTCCATTTCCTGCTATCGGTACACAAAGCTCTCCCCGATGCACAGATCTCAATCAAGATGGAGTGCTGGACATTATCATCGGTGCTGGTATGAACGAATATTTGCCTACAGATCATGGCATAATAGCCTTAAATGGTAAGAATGGTTCATTATTATGGTCGGTTTCTGCTTCAGATCAAATAGTAGGTTCGCCTTCATTTTTAGACATTAATAAAGATGGCATTCAGGATATAGTGATAGGAGGAAGATCGCATAATCTGATGGCAATCAATGGTAAAAATGGTGAAGTCATCTGGAGGTATAAAATAATTAATGATGCAAGGGGTGTAAAGCCTTATGCCAGATTTAATTTTTTTAATTGTCAGATCATACCTGATATAAATAATGATGGACTGGATGATATAGTAGCAGCCTGTGGCGGCAATTCAAAAGCTACTCCTAATTCTATGATAGGCAGGTATCCGGGTACACTTTTGATTCTAGATTCTAAAACCGGTAACATAGTAGCAATAGATACGATGCCGGATGGGAGAGAAAATTACATGTCTCCTGTGTTACTCAAAGACAAGCATATTAATGAAGACTATATAATTTATGGTACTGGAGGAGAAACTTTTGGAGGTAGTGTGTTCAAGGTAAAACTCGGTGATCTCCTTGGATCTAACCTTAAAAATAGTAAACTATTAATACACAGTAAGATTCAGGGCTTTATTGCGCCACCCACCTTAGTCGACTTAAACGGAGATTCTATTGCAGAAATAATAGTTTGCTCTCATAATGGTAATGTCTATTGCATAGATGGGGCTTCAGATTCTATACGTTGGACCACAGAGCTGAAGCTGGAAGCAAATAATATGCTTGTCCCAGGCTATTTTGATCAGGATAGTGTCCTTGATTTTTTTGGATATTTTGCTAAAGGTACCTGGCCGAATAATAATGGCATTATCGAATTTGTATTGGATGGCAAAAATGGTGATGTTTTATTCAGGGACTCCATTGGTTCGGTTGGCTTTTCATCTCCTATTTCATTCCAAGCTGATGATGATAGTGAAACTGAGGTGTTGATTCATATTAATTTTGGTAAGCCCAATACCATGAGTTACCAATTAAATAGAAGCCAATTGATCATGTATGATTTTCCAGGCTTTAAGAGAATCTATGTTGATACTTTACAGCCGTTTAAAAATATATCATCTACTCCATGGATAGGTGATTTGGATGGAGATCGTAAAATGGATTTGATCACTTGTTATTTAATGAATACGTATAAAATAGACGAAGTAGGTGGCATGTTTATTTCCAGAATTAGAACAAGCTGGACTTCCGACTTACCTCCTGCTTGGGGTGAATACATGGGGAAAAATGGTAAGGCAATATTTTCAAAATGATTGATTGGTGGACTGAATGTTGATTGGTAGAAAGTGTGGATAAGAAACTGCAGCATTTATAAGAAATTTCTCCCTTCAAGGCAAGGATAATAGTAGTAAATTCCTGCAATTGCTTAATCCACACGATAAAAATTAATCTGAAGTGTCCATTTATTTACCATTAATTTTGCATCGTAAAATAGAATACTATGCCTCCAATAAGATTGAGTCTGCCATTCGAAGGATCACAAGGTGCGAGGGAAATATAAACTTTATTTGATACCGGAGCTACTTTTTCATGTATTCATCCTGATTTTGTAAAGGGATTGGCCAATCCGGAAAAATTGTATAAGCCCATGGAAGCAGCCACTGCATCTGCTGGTCATTTTTTGAAAGTAGAGTTTGCAATTAGAGCTGATTTTTACATAAATGGAGTACGGCTTTCAGATGAATTTTATATAGTACCTAATCTCTCAGAGGAAGCTATTCTTGGAGTAAATACCTTTCAAAAATGGAGGATCAAATTTGATTTTGAACACGATCAGGTAATGGTGGACCCTAAGGTGGCCAAAGCGCAAT
>JAYUWT010000204.1:0-2035 GCA_043753405.1 Saprospiraceae bacterium
CAAAAGGGGGTAAAATCATCCATCATTTGATTGTTTAATTCATTTTCAATGTGAAACACCTTGATCAGCTTAAAGCCTTGCAGGTTTAATTCTTTTGCTGTATGGACATCTTCTGCACCATGTAATTGTATATAGCTCAGATTAAATTGCGCTGCTTTGTGAATGATGTCCTGAATGCTGCAATCGACAAATACTCCAACTTTGGGAGTTGCTGTTTCAGGAATAATCATATCTCCGGCATGACGAGGAGATGACGGGTGAAAAATCAATCCCAACAGGTCTGGCTGAAGCACATCGATAGCCAGAATATTTTCAATTTCCCGTAGACCGCAAACTTTGACCAGCATATTATCCTTCTGTTAGGTTATTTACAAATTCTTTTAGTGTAGCGGCTGGGTCAGGTGTCTTCATAAAATGTTCACCCATTAAGAAACCCTCATATCCAACCTCCTTTAATCGCTTAACATCCTCAATATTATTTAATCCGCTTTCTGTAACCCACACAAACTCCCTGGAAAGCATGGATGCCATGCTGAGTGAGGTATTAATATTCACCTCCATCGTAGTTAAATCACGATTATTGACGCCAATAATAAAATCATGATCCGGTAATTTTGACAATTCATCTTGGTTGTGAATTTCAACCAGTACTTCTAATCCCAGGGACGTTGATAAGTGGAAAAGGTTTTTAAGCTCATCTTTCGTTAAGCATGAGGCAATTAATAAAATAGCATCTGCACCAATTGATTTTGATTCAATCACCTGGTATTCGTCCATGATGAAATCTTTCCTGAGGATGGGGCAATAATTGGCATTGCGGGCTAGTGTGAGATCTTCATTTCTACCCATGAAATAATCTTTTTCTGTCAGGATCGATAGTGCAGAAGCACCGGCCTGCATATAGCCTATGGTAGTATTGACTACATCGGCATATTGATTGATCATTCCTTTGGAAGGTGATCTTCGTTTAAACTCTGCAATGATCCCCGATTTGTCCTCACGCTTTATATATTGAGCAAGGGACACAACACCGGAGTCAAAATAAATACTGCTTTCCAGTAATTTTACGGGGTATAGTTCCTTATTCTTTGAAACCAGTTTACGGGTATTGGCTACGATTTCTTTTAGCATGCTATTGTTTTTGGATAAGTTTTTTTAGTAACTGGAATGCCTTGCCACTAACTAAGGTAGTTCGGGCCATGTCAATACATTCTTTGAGTGAGGCATCTTTTTCAAAACATCGTATAGCCATTGCTGCATTGGCAATCACTACATTGGTTTGAGCAGTTGATCCCCGGTTGTCTATCACCTTCAGAAAAATATCACGGGCCTCCTCGACTGTTTCTCCCCCATGCAGATCCCGTGAAACGAGCAGATCCATGCCAAGCTCATCCGGACTTAGCATGTATTCACCATGTGAGGAGAAACACTGAACACCGGCTGTGAGCGATATTTCATCATAACCATCAACAGAATGAACAACTGCATACTCTTTATCATCATGTTGCAATAAGTAGTGATAAAGTCTTGCCAGTTTTAGATTGTAAACACCAACCAATTGTTTTCTGGTTCTGGCAGGGTTTACCAGCGGTCCAAGAGTGTTGAATATCGTTTTCAAGCCCAGTTGTTTTCTGATTCCGGAAACATTTTTCAGTGCCGGGTGAAAAAGTGGGGCATGCAGGAAACAAAGGTTTAGTTCATCTAATTCGGATGCTAATTTTGCGGTGTCGGAGGAAAACCGATAACCAATACTTTCTAATACATTCGATGATCCACTGATGGACGATACCCCATAATTTCCATGTTTCGCTACTTTATAGCCTGCAGCTGCCACAACGAAGGATGCCAGTGTTGAAATATTGAATGTATTTTTTTCATCTCCACCGGTCCCGCATAGATCAATTGCATCATAATTTGTAAGTTCAGCAGGAATGCTTAGATCCAATAATGCCGTGCGAAAACCTATTATCTCTTCCAATGTGATATCCCTGCTGCTTAATGCAATGATCAATGCCGTATTTTGGGATTCATTGAA
>JAYUWT010000205.1:0-4974 GCA_043753405.1 Saprospiraceae bacterium
ATTTAAAGATGTAGCTTGAGGGATCACAGGATCAGCAAGATTGGAACTAAAACCATTCGGCCCGGTCCATGAATAGGTATATTGGTCAAAAATATCCAGATCCGGCAAGTTCGCAAACAATCTAAGGGTATCATTGTCGCAGAGCCCCAGGCTATAAGCCGGATTCAGGATGGCCTGGTCGATCCTTACTATTGTGGTACAGGAATCTATCAACCCTGAATTATCCTGAACATACAAAGTAACTTCGACCTCGCTGCCTATATCTGAACATGTAAACAAGGATGGACTGACATACATTGAATCGATAGAACAATTGTCATAACTGCCGTCATCGACCATCCCGGGACTTAATATCGCAGTTATCACTCCACTCGGATGAACATTGACAGTTGCATTTTTACAAAATGCGTTGGGCGGTAAAGTATCTAATACATTAACCAGGATGGTACAGGTATCACTATTGCCCGATATATCTTCTATCACATAAGAAAAGAAGGTTTCACCTGCATTGAAAGTTATGGAGGGTGCATTAAATGGCGGTGTAAGCAAAGTCAACGGTACCAATGTGGACCCTGTTGCATAATAATATGGAGGAGTGAAAGAAGTATATTTTAATTGCATGAACATATAACTCGTGCTATCTGTCTGACCATCTGCACTCACATTATTTGGTTGGCAGGGATTAATGCCACTTAGCTCATTTCCGGGAGGAATATTAAAATCGATATTGGAAACAGCTTTCAATGTAATCGAACCATCGATAGCCCATTCATTGAATTTTACTGCTGGTATATTAAAATAGATAACAGAAACTTTGCTGCAACTTCCTGTCAGGACATTGCCCAAGCCAGGTTCAGTAATTCCCAGAGGTAGATTGTCTTCTCCCATGATGGTGAAATATTCACCACCGCTATCGACATCGCCCTGTATAAAAATATTTAACAGTACCGGATTCGTGACGTTGCCACCCACATTGGTGAAAGTATATGTTTTATCCTGTGCAATATAATTTTGCAGGTTCGGATTAGATGCGAAGGTTAACCAAGCTGATGCAGTATCAGAAGGAACATTAAATTCAAAGTCATTTGCGAGACCACAATTATCAGAAATTGAAACGGGCAGCGGAATTTGTAGCAGGGTATCACATCTTTGTTGACTTAGTGTTATATTGATATCATTGCCACAGACTATTTCCGGTGCGACTGTATCCCTTATTTCTACATTTTGAATACATGTCACCTGATGGCCGCCACAATCACTTATGTAATAACTAATCGTATGATTACCTTCTTTAAGAGTAATATTATTTATCAGTGCAGGATCATAAGATACGATACTTCCTGTATCAACCTTATAAGAGAATTGCAATGAAATATTTTGATTCCATTTGACGGGTAGAATGGTTTCAATAAGCGTTCCACTGCAAATATCATTGACCGTGAACCCTCCGTCCAGGGGAGCCGGATCATTAGGTACAAAATGAAATTGAATACTTCCATCAGTTATCCAGGCATTGAACTGAGCTTCAGTATAGTTTATTATCGTGGAAGAATTACCGCATTGAACTTCAGAATTATTTGTGAGTCCCAGTAATTCATTATTTTCGTCATAAATATTAAAAAATTCTGTGTCTCCTTCCACGTCACCATTCTGAACCACCACGGTCAATCCTCCCGGAGCATAAGTAGCAAATGTACCATTTGAACTAAAATCATCGTATGTGATTATGGCACTATTGACGGGTGTCAGACTATTGCCGGGATTGTCAGAAACTACATTAACCGATTTTAAGATAGTCGAGTCATTAAAAGTATTTCCACACTGGTCCAATATACCCGGGGCATCAACAGAGAACACTGCATTACAATCTCCTTCTGCTGCGATGATCACTGTATCGGCCGGACAAAATACAATTGCCGGAGGAATAGTATCCAATATCTGAAATATCGCACTCGAAACTGATGCATTATTACAGATATCATAGAATACCACATCAATCTGTAAAGACTCGACTGCATTGTTAACACATTTTTGGATATCGCTTACCTGAGGTAATTGTCCCGGAAAAGTTGATGGATCATCTATTATATAAGAGTCAGCCAACGCTACAAACATAAAAGTCTCGCCACATGCATCCTCAGCAGAAGCACCGGCAGCATTTGCCACCCATTCATTGATCGTCGTATTTATATCAAAAACATCTCCACAATAAAAAGTTATGTTTGTGGCATTCGTCAAGATAACCGGGGCATCAGTATCGATCAGTTTTACCTGGATAGTGTCCTCTGTTGAATTACCACATGGATCGGTGGCAGTCAGAACCCACAGCCGCAGGTAACCTGTACTGCAATCTACACTACTGCTGTCGGATGGCAGTCTTAATAGTTCCAGTTGAAGTTCATTAGCACAATTGTCACTGGCCAATGATTTTATAATATTAGCGATCTGGATACTATCCATGCAATTGAGGACCAGTGGCTCACTGTTGTCCACCTCCGGTGCATTGGTATCGGTTAAGCTAATGATCCGGGTGTAAGTATTCGTATTCTGACAAACGTCCGTCACAGTGTATGACTGAGTGATACTGTAGTTATAAAACTCACATGATGTGACATCATTGCCTTGGGTCGAAGTTTCCACTACATCAATGGATATTTGAGAACAATTATCAGAAAAATTGATCAAAAAATCTTCCAGATTGGCAGTGCAGTCCAGATCAAGATCAACAAAAGGCATATCCGGCTTTGGTGCGAGTGTATCCTGCACCTGAATGGCCTGAGTAATAATAGTAATATTTCCACATTCATCCTGCGCTTGCCAGGTCCTGGTGATAGCATAATTAAAATGACCGCATGCAAGCTCATTCGCATCCCGGGTGCTAACTTCCATAAAGACCACAGTGCCACTTAATGCGCAATTGTCAGTAAAAACAGGGACTCCTGTGGGTATTGTTTCTTCACAATTGATGAGTGTATCTGAAGGAACATTTAAAGCTATCGGAGCTTCATTGTCTCCTAAATTAAATCTTGCCGAATCACGTGATACATTATCACAATTATCTTTTGCGAAAAAATAAGTATTGATGAACTGATCACAACCGTTGCCGGCAATTTGCGGATATGGTCCCGCATTAAATGATCCCTGACCTGAATTGCCATTGTCATCTAACCATTCGAAATGATCCCAAACAGCTCCATTACAATCTTCTATGACAGCACCAGCCTGGTTGTTGATCCAGGCTTCAAGTGTATCCTGCAAGCCCGGCTCACCTGAACACACCTGTTGATAATCAGAAGGCATTACTATAAATGTCGGGCCTGATGAATCGATTATCCTATATACTGCAGTAAAACTGTCTTGTGATTCATTCCCACTTATATCCTCAGCACGAAAAGTAATTGTGATAATTTGATTGCACACGAAAGGATTTGCATGAATTTGGGCAAGTGCTTCTGAAAGTGAAGGATTACCTGACCATGAGACCGAACCACACAAATCACTTCCAGTAGCTCCCGCTCCGGAATTATACCATTCGGTAAAATCTTCATCCAAACTTCCCAGAGCACAGGAAACTGTGGTAGTATCTTCACCAGTGGTCAGGATGAGAGGAGGTGTACTGTCCAATACTGCAAAAATCGCTTCAGTATTCACTTCATGGCCGCAATAATCAGCGATTATAAACTCAATATCAAGAGCTGCACGGACATTGTCGTATGTGTTGCCATCGATAATAACGGTCTGAACCGGGCCAGCTAACTGATCGGCAAGTATTTGTTGTAGCTCAGCAATAGTGGCCTGTGCTCCATTGTAAATATATGTTTTTAAAAGATCCTCTTCATCAATACAATTATCAGTGACATCCGCTTCCCCTGCATTTATTAACCATGTATTGAAGCTTGATTCCGGATCAGTGCTACATCCTACGATGGTGTGTTCTGCATCCTGAACCAGAATGGGATCGATCGTATCCACCACTTCAAAGCTTGCAGAAGTACTGTCTTTATTACCACAAAAATCTGAAACCACAAATATAACTGTGGTAGGAGTGTTGCAGGCATTATTGAATGTAGGATTTGCCGGAATGGTAGTCCATCCACTCAACCCACAATTGTCCGAAGCAACAGCGCCGGCCAGACTCTGGATCCATTGCTGAAAAGCCAGATTGGCATTGGTCACACTGCAGTTATTGGTCGAATTTTGGGCTTCCGTGGTGATTATGGGAGGGGTTGTTTCTCCTATCAGAGTAATATTTTGAATATAAATGGATGTATTTCCTGCCAGATCCTTAGCTATAAACTTACGTTCGTAAGAACCACTGCATGGTGATGCCGGAAAATTTAACTCCGAACTGATCTGGATCTGAAAAGCAGGTGTACAATTGTCACTCGCAGTGATAGCCGGTTGAGTGAGATTGGTAGCACAGGAAATTGTGATGTCAGGAGGTAGGCTTCCGGGATTGAACACCGGGGGAGTTTTATCGGCAAAGTATATATTGAAACTGAATGTTTCAGTATGCCCCTGATTGTCCATGGCTTCATAAGTAACGGTCACAGTAGTACCTCCGGGGACTAAACTTCCTTCAAAGTAGTTCCCGCTTATCGATTTTAAGACCTTTGATATTACGACCTGGGAAGGTGGATTGACAGGTAAACATTTGACATTATTTGGTCCTCCCCAATTAAGTGGGGCTTTACAATTTGCCCCAACCACGATCGTGTCAGGACCTGTGTAGTCCCAGTTAAACCAGGGCTGAGCTGATAAGTTGCCTGCAAAAAAAAGAAAAAATAAAACTTTTAAAACGTTAAAAAACGACATATAGTAATTTTGCTTAAATTGAACCAAGGTATAAAAAAACAATGCGAAATATATATAAAATAAAAATATACACAAAAGTAATGATTTGAAGGTATATATCAATATAATTTGCAATATTTAACCATGGAAGAATAAATATAGTAGTTTCCGGGGATGTCA
>JAYUWT010000206.1:0-2033 GCA_043753405.1 Saprospiraceae bacterium
CACCGCTGCGATGTTAAAAGAATTTCAAAAAGAAATGATGAAAGCAATAGAAGAGGAATTCAAACCATCGCTAACAATAAAACCTGATCGCTTAGAAGATCACGTATTACCTCAAGAACTCAATGAAGCAAAAGCCAAAGAGCTTACAAAACTTTTTACTTCAAGTTTTTTTTTCAGACCATCCCCCTTTTCAGGTGAGACCAGCCAGATATTGATCGAATTTGACAATTTCTTTTTTCCGGGTCCTGAGATGGTACAGTACAATGTAAAATGGTTAAAGGCTCTCGATCGGGCGAATAAAGATCATTTATTGCCGGATGAAAATAATAACTCAGCTAGGTGGTCAACTATTACTTATGGTGGACAAACATTCTTAAAATTGAAGGATACATTTCAAAATAAAATCACAAAAGTAGAAGCGGAGATTTCAGTGCGTACTCCGATGAAATTAAATATATCCAAATTAGATAAAAGCCTCATCAATAAACCTTTCACCATCGGTAATACCATAGGAAGGCTATTAAAAATCGAAAATGATTTTGCAAGTATATGGATCGACACAAGCTATGAAAATTTTCAATTGATCCCTTTCAATATAAATGGATTGCCTCTGGATGTTAATAGTAATACATCGTTTGCTTTCGTACCGGAAAAAGATATCATCAAATCACTCGGATTGCCCAAAGATCTTGGGCCAGGATCGCTAATGTATATAAAAGCAACCGGAGTGATTAATAGTGTGGAAGTCTATGAACTAGCTCAAACTATGGACACCAAAAATAAAATCACCATCATGCCAAAGCCTGTGCTTACGAATGGACTAGGCAATGTCACCAGTGAACAATACCAAAACTATGTGTCAAAAGATTTTTCCAATATCAAAGTGATTGACTCAAATAAATTAAAAGATAAAAAACAAATTCAAATACGAAAAGTGGTAAATGAGTGGGATAAATCCGTTACTTATCCTCTTGAATTTACATTACCATCTGATAATCTGCTTTTAAAATACGCTCAGACCTCCTTTCTAAATCTGAAATTTTATAATAAAAAGAAATTAGTCAAAGAATCAGAAACCGACGGCTTTTATGATTCAGAAAAGTGTGTGATGTATTGTACACCACAGACTGAGGAATACAACCCACTTGAGTATGATGAAGTAGAAGGAGAAATATCAATAAAATATCCAGGCAAAATAAATACAAATACTTATAAGCGAGCAGACGACAAAGCAGGTATCACAGCTATTACCGGTAACAAACTCACTTTAAACAGGGATGTATTGGCCGAAATCGACGATATTTTAAGCAGTAGTTCATTGCAAGCTTTACGAGTTTACGGTAAATCGTCAGTATTCCCACTCAAAAAAGATGGATACTCCAGTTCTGAATACAAGAATGAAAAATCAATGGAGCATCAATTTTATTTAGGCAATATCACATCCGTACAAATGGATATACCTACAGAATGGAATGAAGTCAGATTTTCATTTAAAACGGTAAAACCGGTAGAAAAAAGAACTAAGAAAAAATAGATTTATCCACCCATTTCATCAGCACTTGGTCCATATGGTCCAGGCACTGGGATATTTAAAATTCTAAGGCATACTTGTAATTGTGCTCTATGATGAGCATTTTGACCAAAAGCATGCCTTACAGCTTGCCACCTGGGCATACTCATATAGGTTACTTCGCCCATACCCATTGACCAATGCTCTTCCAATTTATCATCTTTAGAATCAGATAAAGCATTCATTGCTTCCGTGACAGAATAATCAAATCGCTTAAGAAATTCCTCTGCTGTATTAGATTCTACAGGTGGATATGGTGAATCCGCAAAGTCCCATCGGGGATATTTTAGAGCCAACGCAATCATCAAAGGCATTTCTGCAACATGATTGGCAAGAGATTTTATCTTCATACTTTTCGGATGGGGTCTCCAATCCAAATTGTCTTCAGGTACTATTTTGAGCATTCGGCGAGTTTGGATTGCCTCGATTTGCAATTCCTGTTTATATGATTCGATAAAACTGA
>JAYUWT010000207.1:0-2032 GCA_043753405.1 Saprospiraceae bacterium
CGTATGACCGGTTGTCCAAATGGCTGTGGCAGACCGTACACTGCAGAAATAGGTTTAATAGGTACTTCTAATGGACATTATAATTTACATCTTGGCGGAGACAGGTTAGGCCTGAGATTAAATGTCAAAAAATACGAAGCTGCAAATGAACAGCAAATATTAGACATATTAGATCATCTTTTCAATCAATATAGTAAACGAATAAATAAAGAAGTAACGTTTGGCGATTTCATTCATACTCATCCAACTGCATTAACTAATTAAATAATGTCTATGGAAAAAAACTTGGATACCGGCCTTTATAATTTTGATCTGTTCGTCGATTCAAAGTTGAATGAACTTAAATCAGATGGCCGCTATCGAAAGTTTATAGACATCGAAAAAAATGCAAGAACTTTTCCGGTTTTTAAGTACACCGATTCAAATCAAGAAAAACGCACTGCTGTAAACTGGTGCTCAAATGATTATCTGGCATTGAGTACATCTGATACACTTATTGAGATTGCAAAAGCTACATTAGTGCAATATGGAATCGGCAGCGGTGGCACCAGGAATATTTCCGGTAGTACACTACTCCACCAAATGCTGGAAAACAAATTAGCCTCCTGGCATCAAAAGGAATCGGCATTATTATTCAATAGTGCATATCAAGCCAATCTCACTACCCTATCGACTTTAGGCAGGCAAATGCCTGAATTGGTATTTATATCTGATGAAGAAAACCATGCCTCATTAATTGAAGGTATGAGGGCTTGTCCAAATAAGAAGTTTATTTTTAAGCACAATGATTTACTTCATGTCGAATCAATATTGGCTTCACTTCCGATATCTACTCCCAAAATTCTTGTTTTTGAAAGTGTATATTCCATTACAGGTACTGTAGCACCAATTTTGAGTTTAATTGCAATAGCAAAAAAATACCATGCCCTTATTTATATAGATGAAGTGCATGCGGTCGGTATATATGGAAAAAACGGATCAGGTAAAATAGAAGAATCAGGACTTTGCCAAGAGGTTGATTTTATTAATGGAACACTTTCAAAAGCTATAGGCACATTTGGCGGATATATAGCTGCCAGTTCCAAATGGATAGATTTTATAAGATCGTATGCAAGTGGGTTCATTTTTACCACCTCATTGCCTCCAGTCATTTGTAGTGCCGCTATTGCAAGCATCGACGAAATAAAAGTAAATCAAAAATTAAGAAATCAATTCTTTAAAAATGTAACATTATTCAGAACCAAATTAAATGAAGCCGGTATAAAATACAAAGGAGCTGAATCACATATCACTCAACTGACTATCGGTAATGCACATAAATGCAAACAAATCACGGATCACCTATTGTCTTTCGGCGAAATTTACGTGCAGCCGATCAATTCACCTACTGTACCAAAAGGTGAAGAGTGTATACGCATTACCATCACACCAAGGCATAGTTTTGACCAAATTCATTCATTAGTATATCATCTGCGAGGAGTGTTGAGTGATAAAATTACAATATCAGGGCGCAGCTCTATGCTCTCACGCGTACAAATTTCCAATACAGTAGATAAAATACATAAGCTATTACCTTGGATACAAACAGAGGTTAAATACATAGATACACGAGGTGATCAATTGAAAGATATTCCTCTCCATACACAGGAAGGAACTGATTTTTTTACAGATAATTTGTCAAAAGCATTAAATACTCACGAAATTGATATTGCTGTTCATTCCCTAAAAGATTTAAGCGCTGATCATTTTTTTGGCAGTAATAAATTTGCTGTAATAGATCGCGATGAAGTAAGAGATCTGGTTATATTTAATGAAAATATTATAGAAAAGGTAAAATCCGGAGAAAAAATAAAATTAGGTACCTGTTCCTTTAGAAGGGAATTAATGGCTAAAGGTTTTTTGAACGAAGCATTGCCATCCTTTGGACTGTCAATAAATATTGAAATCCTACCGATCCGTGGTAATATAGATACCAGGCTTACAAAATTAAATCGAGGAGAATACGATGGAATTATACTTGCCTTCGCAGGAA
>JAYUWT010000208.1:0-13737 GCA_043753405.1 Saprospiraceae bacterium
ATTCATTGTTATCTTAGTCCCGAAACGCTGATTCAGAAAGGCCCTTCCCAGATGCTGAGTTTCTTTGACCACATTGTTAATGTTCCAATCACGCGAAAATTCCTGATTGCGATAAGGATTAATGATATTAAAATCCTTGTCTACGCGTTCATATTGCGCTCCGACGTCACCCTTCCATTTTAATTTTCTACTGAGCATCATATTCCTTTTTAACAGGTTGATATTTACGCCAACGCCTTGATTGTCTCCGTCATCCACCGCTGAAAATCTATTCTGGTCTAAGCCGGAAAGTGCAACCTCAGTGCTGACTACAGTATTGCTGTCTACTTTCCAGGTACTACCCAAGGTGAACATTTGTTTTCTATTGGGTGCAGTAAGCTTTGAGAGGGGATTGAACTGGCCACGGGGCAGGCCAGTAGCAGGATCTTCTCCGACCCATTGATATACCCTTCCATTGATTCCCTCACTTTGCCGATTATAATATCCATTTCCCAAACCCACGTCGGTAAAATCCGCGATATATCTTGAAGTCCCTTCTATCCATGGAAACTTCAATATGGAAAATAATTTGCCATTGACAATGGTATCCTTCAATGAGTATGATACTACAATGTCAGTATTGGCAGGGTCAATGGTCCTGATTGAATTAACCAGTGTATTTCCGATACTATCACCAGCCTGAGACAATGCCAGTTTGTCCTCACTTGTCAGATCCCTGCCTCTCGCAGAATTTTTTCCATCCTGTTCACTGTAAGCATTGAAATTAAAATTCCATTTTTTTGTTTCATACTGCACATTCAGATTGTAGAACGACCGGAGATATTGCTGATTGGAATATTCATATTCTACCACGATCCGGGAGTCTTTAGTGATGATCCTTGTGGGCATAAATGTCACTTCACCACTGTTGTAATCGATGATGTAATCCTTGTCATATCCCCTGGTCAATATTACTCCATCCAGATAGACACGTTCTGTGCCAGCCAGAATAATCACAAACAATTCACCTTCTGCACCGGGCAATCTGTATGGCCCCTGATTACCTTCCAACACCTGCACTGTAAATCTGTTGAACTTACCTTTAGTAATGGCCAAGCCTCCTGAGGTTGATAATTTATTCCTATTTATCCTCGTCGTATTTGTCACCTGGACCCCCTGAAGTTTTTTAAAATAATTCAGAAAATATCCCGGTGGACGGTTTATCTCAAAATCACCGATGGTCAATGAGTTTTTAGCATTAGACAAAACAATAAAGATCTTATCAAACTCCTGCAATTGCTGCGAATTTCCCTCAGGTTGAATCGGAATCGAGTTGTCAGATAAGGCCCCGACTATTTTTATATCATCGCCAAGTTCTCCTGAAAGTTGAAGGTTGAATGCGGAATTAAGCACCAGGTCCTGATTATTGCCAAGGGAGATTCCCCGTGTGAATGCGCCCCTGTATGTCATATTGTTGCGATCAATAATGATGGGATTAGAGCTGTAATCACCGGAAAAATTGGTCAATGCCGGATCCCATTTGGCCAGGATAATAGAAGTATCAAGTAACCGGTATGGTTCCCGCCATTTTCCCTGAAATACCCTGTAACTCAACTGAAATTGCTGGCTAAGCATCGAATCTGGAAGAGGCTTGGTTGAGATCAACCGGTTATTGAAAATGGCAAAGTATTCTGAAAAGTCAGTGAAGCTCCCATCGAGTGACCAAACCAAAAGTGAGGATGAAACAGGTACTTCCTTCAGATTAAGCGGTAAACTGTCACTATGAAATATAAGGCGCCTTTGATTGTTGAGCGCCCCCATGATCTGACAAAATACATCCGTCCATGACAATAATATTATCACAGTTACAATTAGAAAACGGACAAGTAAAAATCGACCTAACAAATTTTATTAATCAAGAGTTGGCAAGGATTGAAGTCGGATAAGATCTTCAAACCCCTGCAATTATTTTTCACTATTTATAAACGCAAATATCCGGGAAAACTTTATTTATAGTTACAAATGGTGAATTAAATGATAAATGATGAATTATAAATTATAGATTCCCTTCAGCGCAGTTACATTCTGACTTCTGACCTCTGACTTCTGACTTCTGACTACTGATTTCTGTCTTCAGACCCTCGCCGACGCTTCCATACTTTGATCAGCAAACTCACCGGCCAGGAATTTGTAATATCCATATTTACCAATCATAGCAGCATTGTCAGTGCAATAAGAGATCGCAGGAATATAGATATTCCATCCATGTTCATCGCGTCGCTGCTCAAGAGCTTTTCTCAAACTACTATTGGCAGCAACGCCACCTGCAAGGGCCACTTCCCGAATACCCGTTAGTTCAACAGCCCTTTCAATTTTATTCATCAGTATACTGACAATCCTATCCTGGACTGAGGCGCACAGATCATTGATATTTTTCAAAATAAAATCAGGATCTTCTTTTATTTTTTTTTGCAAAAAGTAGAGGATCGATGTTTTCAGGCCACTAAAGCTGAAATCGAGGCCAGTTATTGCCGGTTCAGGAAATTTAAAAACAGGATTTCCCAACTTAGCTTTTTTATCTATCATGGGACCTGCAGGATATTCCAAACCCAGAACCTTACCGGTTTTATCAAAAGCTTCTCCTGCAGCATCATCAATGGTCTTACCCAGAACTTCGATGTCAAGATGAGACCGCACGATACTGATTTGGGTATGCCCGCCACTAACTGTAAGGCACAGAAATGGAAATTCAGGTACCGGTTCGTTTATAAAATTGGCGATGATATGTGCATCCATATGGTTGACATCGATGAGCGGTATATCACCCGCCAATGCAAGTGCTTTGGCATAAGAGACCCCTACATGCAATGAACCCAGCAGGCCCGGAGCCCTGGTTATGGCTATAGCGTTCAACTCAGCAACATCGACTCCCGCTTCAGTAAGAGCTTTTTCAACTACCGGGACGATCAGCCGAATATGTGCCCTAGACGCAACTTCCGGAACCACACCCCCCCACAATGCATGTTCCTCCTGACTTGAAACAATATTGGAGCATACATTTCCATCTATAATAACTGCGGCGGACGTATCATCGCAGGAACTTTCTATGGCAAGAATTTTTATAGACATGAGAAAAAATATTGCACAAAATTACGCAGAATGGAATAGTTTTTACCGAATAAATATAAAATGTATTAATATTGTGGACATATGTTTTAAATCAAATTCATATAATTTGCCGCAATTAATTACAGAATACAAGAATAGTATTGAGCATGATTTTCGTACTGAAGATTGTGACTTATTAATCCTTAGTGAGAATAAATATTTTACATACGTCATTCTTACCGTTAATGATCAATTTGAATTATTGCGGGAATACAAACAGAGTGAAGAAGAGAATTTTACTGAATTTCATGAAAATGTGTTGAATATTGATCCTTATTTAAAAAGGCAATTTCGATCAGTTAACATAGGAATTTCCAATAAAAGGCTGGTCCTGGTGCCAGGAAAAATATTTAATCCTGATCAATCTGCCCACTACCTCGAAAATTCTGCACCTATTTGGACATCTGATCAGGTCATGGTAGATTCTATTGATCAACAACAGATCAAAGTGATCTATGCATTCAGAAATTCGATCTTAACTCAATACCAGCGTCATTTTCCTAATGCAGATCACCACAATGCTTTAACCCAATATATCATAGGCCTTAATAAATTATTGGGAAATGTTGCCGGCGGTTACAGTTTATTTATCAATGCACTTTATGACACAATGTATGTCGTTTTATACAGGAATGAAGAATTGACTTTTGCCAATGTATATGAGTTCACAACTGGAGAGGATTTTCTATATTATGTAATGTTAATATTCAAGGAGTTTCAATTGGATCATAATTCGACGCCAACATATATTTCAGGAAAACTTGACAAGGATTCAATCATTCACGATCTTTTAACGCGGTACGTGAGAAATCTTCATTTTATAAATTCGATCTCCGGCAAACAACTTACGATCGAAGGCATCCCACCTCAACTTTATTTTGATTTGTTTTCATTAAAAGCATGAGGATAATTTCCGGAAAATTTGGCGGGAGAAAGTTTTATCCCCCAGCAGATAAATGGCCAACGCGCCCTACGACTGATATCTCTAAGGAAGGTTTATTCAATGTCCTCAATAACCGGATGGATTGGGAAGATATTAAAATGCTGGACCTTTTCGGCGGCACAGGTAATCATTGTTATGAATTTATCTCGCGAGGCTGTAAAGATGCTACCTATGTGGATCAATTCATGGGCTGTATAAAATTTGTGAATGAGGTCAGTGAAAAATTAAAACTTGAAAATGAGTTGCACATTGTTCGATCGGATGTATTCAGATTTATAAATAGTACTAAAGAAAAATACGACTACATCTTTGCCGGACCTCCATATCCTTTGCAGAACATTCCCGAAATTCCCAATCTTATATTCGAAAAACAATTATTAAATGAAGATGGCTTATTCGTATTGGAAACCAATACCGAGCATAAATTTGACAATCATCCCCGATTTACTCAAATGAAAAAGTATGGTACAACGATCTTCTGGTTTTTTGAATGAGGTAAAAGAAGATTAATTTTCAAGGTCAAAACCTAAGATATCCAATTTTTCCTCCATTGTCCTGAAGAATTCGAGTCGGACCAGGTCAGAATTTTGTGTCAGACGTGTACAACCCGATTGCATATTTTCAAGCCATTCTGAAGTACGCATACCCAACTTAGGGTCCATGGTAATTATGTAATTTGGATTGTCAAAAGCGCAGAAAGTTATGATCTGCTGCGGAGAATGGACGGAAACTATATTGTTGGTAAAATAAATATCATTTCTGTAAATAGTAATATCAGAAGCATGTGTTGATCTGTCCTTAGCCATTTTTTTGCCTGTGGAAGCCATGACACGCATGAGCCGGATCAGATTAAAAATATCCTGTGCCAATTGTTTACAGACTTTGATATTGTCAAAATATTCCATTTGTCGAAAGTAATGGATCTGACGAATGGTATTATCGAATAGTTGATCAGTCCAATATTCAGTAGATTTTATACCTGTAAACCTGACCAGCGTATCTTCCATAACTTCCAGAACCTCCGGGGTCAATACCTTATCTACATCAAAGTGAGCATCTTCAAAACCTGGCGTTTTCCATATCGTCTTGGACCAACAAAATAATTTAAATGCAAATAAGCGTGGATAGTACATATAATAAAATAAAGGCACTTCATAACTTGTGTACTTGATCTCTACCTGATCTCCCTGGAATAATTTTATGAAATTATTGATAGAAAGAACATAAGACAAAGCGTCTGTAATTGGCCTGTCAAATACTGGATAATTCCAGATGATATTGGATTGGCGATTCTCGCTGTTTTTGACAAAAATGGTTTGAAACTTATCACAGTCCAGTATCTTTTTCATCTGGTCGTATGAAATGGGAACATCCTGCGACAAATATTTATATGCGGTGGGTTTAGAAATTTTTAAGATCTCCTGCAGGGTGCGAGCCAATTCATGTTTTGGAAAATTGTTATTTAACAATTCCAGGATTTCGGATTGTGTTCTTGAAGCCATGGTTAATTATATATACAAATATAGACAAACTAAACCCAAATACCCAACAGCCTAATATTTTAACTAAAAATATACTAAAAAATTATTTTTAATACAATTTGTATAATTAATTCTGATTCAATTTTTTATACATTAATTTAAATTTAATATGTATGTTCTGTTAAGTTTCATAGATTACAAAAGTTAATATGTGTAGACGATTTGGTCAAAATTGACTTGTATAGGCATTTTTGTAAAGAATCGTAGAATGGCTTATTTGGCATTTTGAAGTCTTTATTTCAACTTTGTAATATCATTATTCAAATAATTAATAATGCAGTTTTAAAATTACATACACTTATTTAGGGCCTGATGAAGTCCACTTCAGATTCAATCATAATAATTTTTTTTAACACCAATTAAAATTAAATCAAATGAGAAAAAAACAAATTAACTTAACTAACCTTGATTTAACCACAAGACAAAATTTCATTCAAAAAGAATATTATCAAAGATTTATTTTAAGTGTGGTGCACAATAAGTAAACTTTAATTAACCTAAATTTTCGCTTTATGGTATGAGGTCTAATGCAAACCTGAACACTAAGAGTGAAAAATTTGACCCAATTTGATTACTTCTTTCGCCTATGTGTGGTCTTTTAAAGTTATGAAAATGGATCTTTCGTCCAAAACTTCTCATGAATGCATGAGGACTCCATCTTACCCAATTTTTTAATCTGATGGAAATTTCATCTTACCGATGGAATCTCTATTTAATGTTCTCCAAAGCAGCATGTTCTGATAAAACATGTTGCTTTTTTTGTTAGGTAAATATTCCTACCTTGCTCATATGGAATATGATCTAAAGGAAGTTATTCATCATTATTTTATCAACCCGGAGATAGAAGACTGTAGTCTTTTAAAAACGGGATTGATCAATCGGACATATAAAATCAGAATTAATGGGCATCATTATATTCTTCAAAAAATAAATACGACTGTATTTAAATCACCCGAAATTATTCACTCCAATATCCATCTCTTAAATGAATATTTGAAGATCACTAATTCATCATATCAACTCTTAGCTCCAAAATGCGGCCTGGATGGTGCTACTTTATACCATAACAGTAAAGGTGATTGTCACAGGCTCTTTAACTTTCTGGAAAATTCGAAAACAATACTATTCGTTGATAATAAGGATCAGGCCCGGGAGGCTGCGGCACAATTCGGTACTTTCACGGCTAATTTTAAGTCATTCAAATCTGAAAATTTAAATTATCCTATTAAAGATTTTCATAATTTGTCATTGAGATTTGATCAATTTAATACAGCATTAATAAAAGGTGAAGCAAAAAGAATATCCAAGGCAGATCGATCCATAAAGGCATTGCTGCATTATTCATTTATTGTCCAATCTTATCTTGATATGGTCCGGTCTGATAGGTTTAAACTGCGGGTCATGCATCACGATGCTAAAATCAGCAATGTATTATTTGATGAGCAAGACAAGGGAATATGCCTTATAGATCTTGATACGGTCATGCCCGGATATATCTTCAGTGATGTCGGGGATATGATAAGAACGTATGTTTGTCCTGTAAGTGAGGAAGAAACTGAACTGGAAAAAGTCATAGTCAGGAAAGACTTTCTGGAAGCACTTGAAGATGGATACCTGTCTCAATTGGGTCAACAGCTGACCAGGGAGGAAAGATCTTCGATAGTAGTTTCAGGCACGATCATCATATACATGCAGGCTTTAAGATTTATGACTGATCATCTGATGAACGATGTATATTATGGTGCTCAATATGAAGATCATAATTACCACAGATCCAGAAATCAAATCCAATTACTCAATAATTTGTTGTCGTTAAGTGGAAAAACCACTATTTTTCCACTGATTTAATCATATGAAGAAGGAAACATTCAGGGAATTATCATTATCCATTCCTAAGGAACCGGGTATCTACAGATTCATTGACAAGGATGGAACCATTCTGTATGTAGGTAAGGCGAAATCACTTAAGAACAGGCTTACATCATATTTTAATAACAATAAAGGACAGATCGGAAAAACCAAAGTCATGATCGATCATGCCGAAAGGTTTGAGTATACAGTAGTACAAACGGAACATGATGCTTTACTTCTGGAAGCGACATTTATAAAAAAATTCCAACCGCGGTATAACGTGATGTTGAAAGACGGCAAGACTTATGCTTACATTTGTGTCAAAAAAGAACAATTTCCACGGGTATATTTTACCAGAAAAGTTTTTAAAGATGGCTCAACTTATTTTGGCCCATTCACATCAAAATACCGGGTGGAGCAAATTCTGGAGCTAATTAAAAATTTATTTCCTCTGAGGACATGTAATCTTAATCTCACTCCTGAAAATATTGCCAAAGGAAAATTCAAGGTGTGTCTGGAATACCATATTAAGAATTGCCTGGGTCCCTGCGAAGGCCTTGAATCAAAAGAGGCTTACGATGAGAAAATCAATCAGATCAAGAATATTATGAAAGGCAATTTTGCTTCCGTTAAAAATCACCTGCGTGAGCAAATGGCCGTTTATGCTGAAAATCTCGAATTTGAAAAAGCTGCAGAGATTAAAGAAAAAATGAACCTTTTCGAAGATTATCAATCGAAATCAACTGTCGTAAGCACTACGATCCGTGATTTGGATGTTTTTGCTTTATTTGCAGAGGAAGATGAAGTGTACATAAATTACATCAAGGTCGTCAATGGTGCCATGATCAATACCTTTCTGCAGGAAGCCACACGCAACCTTGATGATGATGCACTAATACTTTCATACACCATCCAACAGATTAGGGAGAAATTCAATAGCATAGCGCCGGAAGTATTGGTCAATATTAAAGATGTGGTGCTCGATGAAAAAGATGTCAAAGTAAATATACCTTCGATCGGCGACAAAAAGAAGTTGATGGAAATGGCTGAAAAAAACATCACTTTTTATCTTATGCAGAAAAGAAAAGAGTCCGCCACCGCCCCCCGAATCCCTTCTGCTCAAAGAATTCTAGAAACTCTTCAAAAAGACCTGGGCATGGAAAAGTTACCCATGCACATCGAATGTTTTGACAACAGCAATATCCAGGGCACCAATCCTGTCTCCAGTTGTGTGGTATTTATTAATGCTAAACCTGCAAAAGCTGAATACCGGAAATTTAATGTCAAAACCGTGGTAGGACCGGATGACTTTGCTACAATGGTCGAAGTCGTTACCAGAAGATATTCGAGGCTAATTGAAGAACAAAAGCCACTCCCGGATCTCATCATCATAGATGGCGGTAAAGGACAGTTAGGGATGGCCACTGAAGTGTTGAGGAATCTTGGCATTTTAGACAAAGTGACATTGATCGGAATTGCAAAAAGACTTGAGGAGATTTTTTTTGCAGGAGATTCCATTCCGCTGTACATCAATAAAAAATCTGAGTCCTTGAAACTCATACAGCAATTAAGGAATGAAGCCCACCGGTTTGCAATCACTTTCCATAGGCACAAACGATCGATGAATTTTACCGTTTCTGAATTGACCATGATCGATGGTATAGGCAAAGTCTCCGCTCAGAAATTGCTTCAACATTTTAAGAGTGTCAAGCGCATTGCTGCATCTTCTCAGGAGGAACTTGCTGCAGTAGTGGGTAAAAGGACGGCTAATTTGGTGACGAAGTATTATCATGAAGAGGCTGTGGAACCTGCAGCAGAGGAATAACTGCAATGGTTTATTACCACCATTTAACGAAGAGGGATTTTACCACAAAAAGCACACAGAAAAAGTAAGGATTTGTATTAGAAAAAAATAAAAGAAGTCTCTGAAATGTATAGTTTACTTACAGATAAAAAAGAATATCCAGATTATTGAGAGGGCACAGAGATATTAAAGTGTGCCACTTTAATGGTGGCTCCGAAAGGAAAATTGTAGAAAATTTCACAACCAATTCTCCAAAAAGATATCCTTTAAAAATAAAAAAAGTAAAAACTTAGAACTTCCCCTCTTGAGGGGTGGCCCAGGGTCGGGGTGTCTTATGGCTAAAATCCTAAGACACCCCCCGCTTAGCGGACCCCTCAAGAGGGGAAGTCATATCATAGTATAACTTCAAATAACAATTAACAATTAATATCTAACAACTACTTAATCACCATCCTCTCCCCCTTACTGTGACTCGAAAACTCAGGGGCATACATGCACTGCATCGTAGAAATTCCTGTAGAAAAATCACCTTTCAATGAAGCACGGATGTCATATTCGAAGACGTAAATACCCTTAGGCAGATAATCAATAAAGAAATGTGTTGCAATGTCTTTGGTAGATTCATAATAACCAAGACCGTTTTTATAGCGATAACCACTGATCGTATTTAATGGCTCCGTACCGGAAGGACGCATGTCTTTTAAATGGACAAATTCCATAGGACGGTCCACCTTGATGACAGTACGCACACGGATCTTATCACCTACCTTTGCTAAATTGGAAGCACTTACAGGCTTGATAGTTTCTCCGCGGTCACCTTTGGAGACAATGTTATACGATTTTTCAATGGTTAACGGCGTAGCTTTAAAGGTTTGGATCTTATCTATTTGTTCAAAATACTGATAGTAAGCTCCACCCCAATTGACCACTTCTGAATTGTTCTTCACTTTGATAATGGACATATCCTGTCTGATATCTGCAGCCTCATATGCTGTTTTGAAGTAACCTGTACCCTCTTCAGGTTTTAAAGCCTTGATGTCCAGTTTCTTACCACCTATCTCGATGTTCGGATATACAGTTTCCAATGTCATAATACCACCATTGAGTAATAATGCATAGATAGCTGCTGACGTGGCTTTGGTTGTTTTCCAATTGACAGTCTGTTTATTTAACAACAACCACATCTTCATCTCATCGATGGAGTTCTGATCCTTGGTCAATTCTGCAAATACCTCGATCATAAGTGCCTGGGTCTCTATAGGCAATTCATACCAGAAGTAACCGGCATTTGTATTCCAGTACATTCCCAACTTCTCATTGTGATTGGCAGTCTGACGAAGTCCTTCCACTATCATGGCAGGAATGGCTTTATCACCACCTCTTGATAAGTAAAGTGCGATCATGCCTTCTGCATATTGGTTTCTTTTGTTCCAATATTTTTTAGACTGGTTGAAATAATACTGATAAGCTTCGGATTTCACATATCCCGCATCTGCATTTTTTATAAATGATCTTGCATACAAATATTGTATCGGCCAGTAACCTAGTTGGTCTTCAGCCATGAGTTTTGCATCGTTTTTGGTCCATTTTTTCAATTCATTGTACTGATTGGTTAATGCATTGTCGCAATAATTGCTTGCTTTACGGACAAATTCCGAAACCTGGCCATTATTGTCTTTTAATACACCCAGATGCATCAAATGTCCTATATTTTCCAACACATATGAAGTGACGTATTCATTTTCCCTGGATCCGGGAAACCACGGAAGTCCCCCATTGTATGTTTGCCTTTCAATGATCTTGCGCAATGCTGAACTTTGCTCATTGGCCATCCTGTTAAGATCAAACAGCAATCCGATGTTTTTCTTTTGCATTTCCTCGCTTTGAGCTTCCAGCACCCAAGGTGTTTCTTCCAGTAAGGCGGATTTAAGTTCCTGATTTTTCTGCAAATTGCTCAATAAGGCATTGCTGCTTTTCCATCTTTCAAATACTGCTTTGATCTTAGGATTGCTGTTGGCAATGTGAGTTGCAAGTGTATTTGCATAATATCTGTTCAATATTTGTTCGGTACATTCGTGCGGAAATTCCATCAGATAAGGTAATGCCTGCACAGCATACCATACCGGATTGGAAGAATATTCCACTGTATATTTGTACGGAGCGATCGTATTAGAATTGTTGGCTGACAACATGGATTCAAAGGTAAATGTCTTCTCCTGTTGTTTCCGGATCATCATCGGCATCGTTTCTGTCACTAACATTCTGTTGGATAAAACAGGCAGTGTATTTTCTTCGCCATCAGAATGAGCAGCTGTATTAGCTGTAATCCTTACGATGACTGCCTCAATAGGCAATAATGGTGATTTGATCTTCCAGCTGACTACTGCTGACTTCCCTGCGCTTAATGAAAAACTTTGTTCAGATTGTCCCAGGATCAATCCGGTCGGCAAAGGCTCCATGGTAATGGCATTGATCAATTCCAACTTTGCATTCGCTATTCCTCCCAGGCCATTGATATTTGTTACTTTCGCTGTTAATTCCAGTTCATCATTTTCCCTGAAATATCTGGGCAGATTTGGAAAGACCATCAGGTCTTTGGAAGTGGTTACTTCTCTTTCTATTCCCCCTTGTTTTAAGTCCTGTGTGTGTGCAAAAACGCGCAACTTCCAACGGGTTAGAGCCTCTTTCATCTTAAACTTTACGATGACATTGCCCTGAGCATCCGTATAGAGATTTGGGTAGAAAAATACTGTTTCATCCAGATTTGTCCTGACAGATGGTGGAGGTGACTTAACTACTGATTCATCCACATTTTTATCGACCCCGGCATCAGAGTCTTTGCCATCTCTTTTCTTCATGTCAACTGCCTGATTTTCTGTTGTTGCTGCTAAATCACTGAGTTCAGCATTCGATTCCATTGCTTCATTACGGGCTGAAGGGGCTGGCATTCCGGCACCTGATTTATACATCCTTCTGTTATAATACCAGGATACAAGTAGTTCACTCCTGTAAGTTCTCCAGATTTTATATTCTTCAGACTCATAAGTAGCGTTGTATGACTTTGTAATATTGGTCACATTATTATGCTTGTCCGTATACACATAATCTGAATAAAATGATGGAAATCCTATCCTGTCGTAGCTATCCATGGCGAATACATCCAGAGAGGCATCGTACATACCGGCCAGAACTTCAGCCATGACCTTGTCTTTGTTTGGTCCTGATATCATTAGTTCCCAGGACTCCTCCTGGCCGGGTGTAAGTTTATCCCTGAATGTCTTCAGAGTGATCGTAAGATCTTTATTAGACCATGGAACATTGAAGCGATTGGAGACAGATTCTGTCCGATTAAGCCCATAAGCTGTAACAACTGAATTGACACCCCCACGATGTTTTTCTTCTATGGTCACCAATTTTTGTTTTGCTGTTATTGCATCCAGCCATTCCCGGCTTATTAAAGCACCACGAACATAGAATTCATATAACAACTTACCACTTTGATTGCGTACCATTAGATTTTCAACTGCCCTGTCACCGGGTTGATAGCTAGATTTATCAACAGAAACCTGCATCATTTTATCAACCTGAAAATCATTGACTGCATTAATATCCGTGACATGGACATATTCTGCTGCTTCCGGCATGGTTGGCTCAGTGCCATCGATGTCAAAAGTAATCCGGTAATCCCCTTTATTGAAATTAATATTGCTCAGTCCATCTACCGGGCCGGTGCCGCTCGTGATTTTTTTATCAAAGACAATTTCGCTTACAGGCCACTTTGTTTGATCCATTTCATCCAGATAAGGTTCGTAAGGCCAAAGTCTTTTGTACTCTTCTTTTGAAATAGTGACTTTTTCAGCGTTTCCATACAATTTAGGCCTAAGATAACCTGCAGGGCTGACTAACTTTTCTATCTTCAACCGTCCTTTGACAGGCACTGAAATACCGGCGCTGTTGCGGGTATCTACTACTAATTCCTTTAATTTATTTTTATCTGTGGATCCGCTGACAGAAAAAATGGTGGTATACTTATCGTAAGCTAAAGTGATAGACTGACTCCCTGATTGAGTTTCACCATTGATATCAGTTACATCAATATCGATCGTATAAATAAATTTAGGTTTGCTCTTTATTGGAACTGAGGCATCAGGAATTGCGTCAAACTCAATAGAATAGGCTCCACTTTCATCTGTGGTCACGGTGCCATTGGCTATGATCATCTCGTTGGCAGGGGCAAACATCTTGTAGCCATAACCTCGTCCCCAGGTCGGATATCTCCATGCCTGTGTTCTCTTAATTGTATACTCCAATGATGCACCGTCAACAGGATTACCGGCATAGTTCAGTGCCTTGCCCGAAAAAGTAACTTTATCCTTCAGTTGATAAGCTTTGGTAATCGTATCCGGTTTTACTTCAAATTTAGGCCTTTTATATTCCTCCACTTGAATGGA
>JAYUWT010000209.1:0-2029 GCA_043753405.1 Saprospiraceae bacterium
TGATAATCTCGAATGACTAAATGTTTTTAAAATGAAATTTATTCTCCTTTGCGTTATAACCGTCATAGCTTTTGTTGACCTCAATAGTCAAGTCCTGACAGGAATTGTAAGCGATGATTTAGGAACGCCTGTTTCTAATGCCCGGGTGACTTTGTTTAATAATAGCCATTCGGTATTCAGAGAAACAAGAACAGACTTAAATGGTCGGTACATCATTGATAATCTTCCCGGAGGAGGTCCATATTTATTTTTTGGTGTTTCGTCAATAGGTAAAGATTATTTTCAAAATGCTACTACAGGCATCATAGATACGTTGGAATGGAATGCGGTTCTGCTGCCGGAAACGAATACGGGTAGCTGGGAAATTATTATGCAATCACCACATCCACTTGGAGGTACAGATCTGGGAATAGTTATGCCTGATGGTAGCATCTATTATTGCCATAGCACAAAAGATCCTTTCTATTTTATTCCATCAGAAAATGACACGATGATTGCAAAAGGTCATGATAAGGTTCAGGGTTGTGTAGGACCAGCTCTTTTGTCAAATGGAAAATTACTTTTTGCAGGTGGAACCGAACAGGAAATATACGGTCCCGGTACCCGGAAAGTCAAAACTTTTGATCCTGCATCGAACCAATGGACATATCTGCCAAACATGTTGGATTACAGATGGTATCCTTCACTCGCACCTCTTTATGATGAACGTTTGCTGATCGTAGGTGGAGGAGGACTTGATAATCCAAAACGTGTGAAAACTTCCGAAATATATGATCCTTATACAGGGACTACCATTCTAGCTGATACAGTCAAATTGGGGAATGAAGTTTCACCCATACTTCCATTATTAAATGGTAAAATATTGATGACACATCGGCCACCCCAGTTATTTGATCCGGAGACAATGCAATGGGATGAGGCTGCAGACTTTGTGCAAGGCAACCGCTTACCAAATGGGGATCACAGCGATCATGAGTTAGTATTGTTACCTGATGGAAAAGTACTTTCTGTCGGATATAAATCTTTTACCCCGGGTATACCTGGTGTAAATCTCGAAGTGTATGACCCGGAAGAAAATACATGGTCGCTTAGATCTAATTTTTCTCCAACACGTTCTCGCGCTAAAGCTGTTCTCTTACCAGATCAGAAAGTAATTGTTATGGGCGGTTATAAAGAAGATGCTACAGATCCCTCACCTGTAAATAACTGGGGATATATGAATCTCACCGATCAATATGATCCGGCTACGGATACATGGCGCAGATTATCTCCAATGAATATTAATCGGGAGTACCATGCGATTACTGCGTTGGTCCCCGACGGAAGGATCATTGTTGTAGGAGGAGAGGGTTCTCCTGGCAATGAGCCTCCTCAAAGTATTATTGAGGCATTTTCGCCGCCATATTTATTTAAGGGTGTGCGACCTGAGATCCATAACCTCCTAACTACTGAATACAAAAGAAGTGGAACAGTTCAGTTTCATGTTGAAAAAACAAATGCAGTCACTGGAGTTGTTTTGATGTCAAATGCTGTTCTGACACATTTTATGAATTCCGGAAACAATCGCTTTTTGGAACTTGAATTTGAACAAGCTGGAGATGAGGTAAAAGCCTTTCTTCCGGATGACAGCTTGCATTTGATGCCTGGTTGGTATATGATGTTTGCGATGGTGGATGATATACCTTCAGTAGGCAAAATAATTAAAGTTAGTAGGGGAGTTTCTGTGGTTACAAGTGTAACTGATCCGCTGGCTACAAATATTAAATTCAACGTGTTTCCCAATCCCGCAACAGGCAGATTTTTTGTTGAAATTGAGGATCATGGAAATCATCAGAATCTCACGCTAGAGATTTTTGATTTAGATGGTCGAAGTATCCTTCAACGTTCAATACAATCTGAGCATGCCGTCTCCACTCATGAAATTGTAATACCCAAAAATATTTCTGCCGGTATGTATTATGTCAAACTTTCCAATGATAAGGATCATGCCATTAAAAAGGTAATGCTAAACTGACAGGAAGAGCTATTC
>JAYUWT010000210.1:0-2028 GCA_043753405.1 Saprospiraceae bacterium
ACGGGGATTTTTGGTTTGATCCATCAGACACTGCAACACAGGCTTTACTAAATAATTGTGGTTATGATGATATGGCCTTTACAAAAGATAACATACAAATACAATAGCGATGAAATATATTTTTTGGATTTTTATTTTAATTTTATGTAATTGTTCAAATAAAACAACTGCTCCCAAAAATATTTCTGATAATGATATTTACATCCAGTATCCCGTTGAATACCAAAAGGAAATTGATAATAGCATTATGAGCAAGCGTATTATACTAGACAAAGATAAAATTCCAGAATACTTGCCTAAAGATTCATTGAAGTAAAAAATAGACTAACTTTATATTTATATTTATATTGAGTTGATTTAATTTTATCGATATTGATGAACCATACATTGACACTGGATAAATATCAATTTGTCCGGTCAACGTTTGGAATCTTGCTCTCAGATTAAAATATTAGGTTACTTCTCACTAATCTTATGGTTTCTTACAAGCATCCTTATGTTTATAACTATGTTCATATTTATCTACAATTTTTAAAAAGCCTAGTTATTTCAATTTCATTCAACATATGTTGTTCATGATTTAACAGACATATTTGATTTTCAATAAATTATAAGTCTTTGCCGTATTCTTGGCGGGACTACTTAAAAAGGATTTGGTGAATATTCATCAAATCCTTTTTTAACCTTGCTTTTTATTTTGATATACCCGATCAATAACTAAAACAATATACATCAAAAGGGCAAGTACACCAATACTAATGAAGGTGCTCATATCATAAACAATGGTTTCCTTCCTGTTGGATAAATAATGTATTACAAATGCGCAAAAAATACAATAAAGGGCAAGCTTAATGAGTGTAGATATTTTCAAGTTGAGGATTTTCATATTCAAAAATAACACTGACATCTGATATAAACAAATAATTATTTATATTTAATTCATTTCCAATAAAATATATGTAATACCGAAGGCACAGAGAATTCTAAAATAGCAAAAGCTATTATTTCCTACTATTACCCCAAATAAATGCATTCAACCAGGGTTTACTGTACGGCCGGATTTACAAAACTAAATTTTATTAATCAGGGATGGTCAAGCTCAAAAATAATTTTGATAATTAAATATACCTTTCATAGATTTGAATCATAAACACACTCAATGAAATTTATTTACATTATTCTATCACTTTTCATTAGTAATGGAGCCCTTTCAGCTCAAATTTTTTCAGGTCAAAGCGGTCTGATCCCCGACGACCTTTCCACGATTATCTTCCAGGCTGAAGTGACCGGCCTGCAAACGAGCACAGATACTTTAAACTTCGGTTTAGAACAGATCTGTTTTAATATTACACACGCCTATGATTCTGATCTGACCATCCGATTAAAATCACCGGGCGGTAAGATTGTTACTCTTATTGAGAGCATAGGTGGTGATCAGGACGACTTTACCGGTACATGTTTTAATTCGACGAGTACTTCCAGCATCTTTAGCGGGGGCGGGCCCTTTACCGGCGTCTGGAGGCCTGTAGGAGATATGGGTAACCTCAATGATGGTACTGACCCTAATGGTACGTGGGAACTAATCATACGGGATGTATATCCTGCTGATCAGGGAAATTTACTCGACTGGAATATCCAATTCGGAAATAACCCTGCCAAACCATATACTTTTAATTCCAGTCGTTTGCCCATAGTTAAAATTGAGAACGATGGAGTAAGTATTGTTGATGATCCTAAGACAGGTGCCATTATGCACATCATCTCCAATGCATCCGGTCAGGATAATTTAGTGAGTGACACCAGCTATTCATTTTCCGGCCTTATCGGTATAGAATTAAGGGGTTCAAGCTCACAATCCTTTCCTAAAAAATCTTACGGCTTTGAAACCCAGGATGAAACCGGTGAGGACCTGGATGTATCCCTGTTGAATATGCCTGATGAAAGTGACTGGATCCTGAATGCCCATTACAGCGATAAAACCCTGATCCGAAACAATCTGACATTTGAACTTTCCAGACAAATGGGGCA
>JAYUWT010000211.1:0-2018 GCA_043753405.1 Saprospiraceae bacterium
TCATGATGCCCTGGTGAATATCAGCTTTCTTGATTATGCGGCCTCGGTTATCAAAGCTATTGTATATGGATTTACTATTGGCCTTGTAGGTTCCTACAAAGGTTTTAATGCAACAAATGGAACTGAAGGTGTAGGAAGGGCTGCCAATGCATCAGTGGTCATTTCGATGTTCCTGATTTTTATTGAGGAGATTATTATTGTTCAGATTGTTAATTGGTTTAGGTATGCAGGGTGAACAAGTAAATAGAGAAAAGGGTGAAAAGGAAATTGTTATTTCCATTCGCGGACTCTATAAATCATTTACTGATATACCTGTGCTGGAAGGCATAGACTTAGATGTATATAAAGGCGAAAATGTGGTAGTGTTAGGGCGGTCGGGTTCGGGAAAATCTGTTTTGATCAGGATAATAGCCGGTTTGCTGAAAGCTGATGCCGGAATGGTGAAAGTATTGGGAAAAGAAGTAGATCAACTGGAAAAAAAAGAGTTGAGACAATTGAGACTCAAAATTGGCTTTTTGTTCCAGGGAAGTGCATTATACGACAGCATGACCGTAAAAGAAAATATTGAATTCTCTATGGTAAGGTATTTTAAAAATATAAGTTCAGCCAAAATGTCCACCGACATCGGGGAAATATTGAATTCCCTTGGACTCGGTAACATAGAAAATAAAATGCCCGCTGAACTTTCAGGTGGGCAGAGAAAGAGAGTCGGAATTGCAAGGACGCTGATTCTTCATCCGGAAATTATGCTCTATGATGAACCTACCGCAGGATTAGACCCGGTAACCAGCATTGAGATCAATGAGTTGATTAATGAAGTACAAAATAAATACAATACTACTTCTATTATTATTACACATGATCTCACTTGCGGTAAAACAACCGGTGACCGCTTATGTATGCTTCATGATGGAAAGTTTATCCGACAGGGAAGTTTCGCAGATGTTTTTAACAGTAGTGATAAAAGGATTAAAAGTTTTTATGATTATAATTTTATACGGTAACAAATGAAATCATCGAAGAACAAAAAAGCTGTGATCGTTGGACTCTTTACTATTATAGCGATAGGCATTTTTATGATCGGGATATTTACGCTGGGAGGACAGCACAGTGTATTTGCCAGATCAATATCCTTGAAGGCTTTTTTTGCGGATGTAAACGGACTGGAGACCGGAGACAATGTTTGGTATGGAGGTGTAAAAGTAGGTACGGTAAAATCTGTAACCTTGTCAGAGAAATCAAGGGTGGAAGTGTTGATGAAAATTGATATGAAATCGTGCAGGTATATCCACAATGAAGCAAAAGCTATAATTGGATCTGACGGTCTGATGGGTAATAAGATTATTCGCATAGTTAGTGGAACCGATCAATCAGCCATAATAAAAGATGGAGACACTATCGGGGTAGACAAAGCACTAACATTTAATGACCTGGCCACTGCTTTTCAACAGAACAATCTCAACCTGCTTGACATTACCGGAAATTTAAAAACCGTTAGTAAAAAAATAGTTAGCAGAGAAGGAACAATCGGAAGGATGCTAAATGATGAATCGCTGATTAATAATTTGGAATCAGCCATAAGCACTTTCAAACAGGCAACAATAAACACAAAGCAATTAACCGGAAATTTGGAAAGCTATTCTGCCAAATTGGAAACGAATGGAAGCTTTGCAAACGACCTGGTAACGGACACCGTTATTTTTTATAAATTAAGAGAAACCGTTTCTCAGATCCGGAATATTTCAAAGGCTATTACTGTGGTGGCTGATAACCTTCAAATTGCAAGTAAAAGTTTGACTGACAGTACTAAGCCGGCCGGAGTATTATTTCATGATCAGGAAGCAGCTGATAACATGAAAACCACGCTTATAAATCTTAAGTCGGCCACAAAGAAAATGGATGAAGACCTCGAAGCGCTCCAGCATAATATTTTATTTCGGGGTTTCTTCAGAAAAAAAACAAAACAGGAAGCTAAAAAAAAATAGGAAAAACATTTTTGTATGGAAATCATTGTACAA
>JAYUWT010000212.1:0-2018 GCA_043753405.1 Saprospiraceae bacterium
GGCGAAAAACTGGCAAAAAAGGCAAAAAAATCTATAACAAATTACTTTCTTGACCCTTCTTCCAAATCAAATCTGACTGAGGCAAAGGACCTAATCGACAAAGCTTTTGCCACTGGAACAATTGATGGCGATGGAATTGCGTGGGCCACAAAAGGTGAGATATATGCACAATTGGCTCAAACTGACGCAGGGCTTAAACTCGTAGATCCACAGGCTAAGGCTAAATATCCTGAGGCACCTTCCATTGCTTATGATGCATATATGAAAAGTATAGAAAAGGCAACCAAGGAGAGTGCTAAGAAGGATTCCTATACCGGATTGGGAGAATTAATTCCCCTATTAAGCAGTAGTGGATTAGAATATTTTTATGCAAAAGAATATGGTAAATCTTATGAAGATTTTAATAAAATATTACTTGCACATGAATTATTAAAAACGGTCAAGATCAAATCTGCTTTGGAGAAACAGGAAGACCTCAATAATCAGTATTATATCACAGCTTTGGCAGCATTGAATGATGGCAAAGAAGATGTGGCAGGCGCTTTATTTGAAAAATCTTTAACCGGAGGCAACAAGGCTGCAGAGATCTATGATGGCTTGTACAGGTCATATACAAAATCTAAACCCGAATTGGCAGAAAAATATTTATTGGAAGGAAGGACAGCATTTCCGGATGATAATAACTTATTATTCTCAGAAATAAATCTTTATTTGGCTCAGGGAAAGTTAGAATCTTTGTTGAGTAAACTTGACCTGGCTATCCAGAAAGAACCGGACAATGTATCAGTGATCAATACTCTGGGTAATGTTTATGACAAATTGTATCAAACTTCAGCAGAGACAGGAGATACAGCAAAAGCAAATGGGTATTTTTCCAAATCTTTAGATAATTATAATAAAGCCTTGGCTAAGGACCCGGGAAATAATTTTGCTAACTATAGTGTTGGAACCTTATATTATAATAAAGCAGCCACCTATGTTAAGCTTATGCAATCAGTTTCTGATGATATGAGCAGTGCCGGAATGAAAAAATATGATGCTTATGAAAAGCAGATGTTTGAAATGTTCGACCTTGCTTTGCCTTATTTTGAAAAAGCAGAAACGAGTGATCCAAATGATAAGAATACGCTCATAGCGCTTCGGGAGATCTACGCACGTAAAAACAATCTGACTAAAGCTTCAGAGTATGCTAAAAAATTAGGCGAATAATAAATATTTTTATATTTAGAAAAAGGCAACCTGTTTACTGGTTGCCTTTTTTATGGTGTGTCAGGCATGTTCATTACCTCTAGGGTGCAAGTCCCGAACGAGAGTTGCAGTACTTATCGTTAGCCAAAGGCAAGGGTGTCCACTGTGAAGTGGGATCTGAAGGAAGCCGGCGGCAAATATTCGAGCCAACGAACAGAAACTTTATATGAGGCGGATCTAAGTGGATGATGTTGCCAAAGAAACAAAAGTCCAATACTGCACGGAACTTAGATACGTAAATAAAGTGGCTACATGAATAGAAAGGGAATGAACTTACCCTGAGAGATCTGTAATTACGTTGTCTGAAGTAAGCGCGATTACTAAAGAAGCAACAAAGTATAGAGAGTGAAACCTATATGCTTTGATAATTACAGAAGTCAGCAGAGGCCATAGTAGGATGGGTCCCCATCTGAAGGGCTGAATGTTAGAATTATCAAACGAAAGAGAAGTCTGTTTCGATGCGTTAAATGCCGAAAAATAAATGGATTAACCTACATAGCGGAGGATATGCCGGTAGCAGAAAGTAAAAGTTATGAGGAGCAGAGCAAAGAGATGCGATCAACAGGAGTGCGATAGGATAGCTGCAATTTTTTTTAACGGAAATTACAGCTGGAATTATTCTAACAAACCGCCGTATACCAGACCGGTACGTACGGTGGTGTGAGAGGACGACAAAGATAGTTTGTATTACCTATCTTTGTCTCCTACTCGATTTGTTTTGACACTGCTGAGGATAAAATATGATGGGTTGTTTTCTAATTTGTACTTTC
>JAYUWT010000213.1:0-2014 GCA_043753405.1 Saprospiraceae bacterium
TTATTTATATAACTCACTTTAAGCCTGTTAGCTAAATATTCTGTATTACTCACGAGGATGAAGTCCTTGTTATTAATAATGCCTTCGAAATTTAATTTATTTGGAAGGTTTTTAAGATTTAAAACTAATTGATCTGAATTAAGGTCATTGATAAATATTGCATATGATTCATTGTGTTTTCTGAAAACTGCATTTATTTTATTTAAAAAATTTTCAGTCTGTTCACAAGGTTCAAATATGATAAGATCAACCGGTTTTATACCATTGGCCCTGTGTTTTAGCTTGAGTGATACCCATTTGGACCATTTACTTATATATGTGTTTGGTGCTAACATAATACTATATTGTTATGCCTGTAATTGGTGGTATTTCTTCTCTGATTCTTCCTTCATCCATATTTAATGTCCTGAATTTAAACAAAACATGGGGCACGATCTTGGCTCCAAGACACGTCCATAGATTACTTAATTCCCTGAAATCTATATGGAATAATTCTGCCTTGATCGTATTATCATCAATCATAAATTGCGGATTACTCTGGAAAAAACCAATCACGCCCGATAAAAACTTTAAAGATTCAGCATAATCAATAAAATAAGAGCTGAACAGCATATAAAGGTTTATGTGCAAAGGAAGATCGGTCCGTATAGATCCGCCCCCAAAATTTAAATTTGAACCGTCCCGCTCTATATTTAATAGGGTAACTACTATTTTATTGTCCTCTCTGATAGCAATACTTCCATCCTGGTTGATCAGGTTTGATATGACCACGACATCTTCATAGGAGCCAAATTTTGTCTCCAGATAGTCCTTTAATTCTCCAGCTATGATTGGTATAACTTCGTGAATCATCTATTAGATTTTAATTTTTCTTTTGATGCTGCTATAAGTACTTCCCGTCTGTTGCATAAAAAATTATTAATAAGATTTGCAATAGTCCGGGTTGCAAGAATTCCAATAAAAGTTGCGCCAAATCCAGCCAGATAGACCAACCATTCTTTGTTGTTTACACGAGGGAAGACTAATCTGTAGAATACCACTGAAACTACGATTGCTATAATCAAAGCTTTGAATAGTTTCATTAAACTAATGCCCGGTAAGAGAAATACGATCACCGGAATAATTATCTTGTTGTATAATCTTCTGAACATGATCTTTTATTTTTTAAATAATTTTATTAGCCTGGATAAATAGACTCTGACCAGTATCATTAAGATCAAAATTCCTAATATTCCAATTCCGACATAAACCCCCACAGTAGTTCGTGGGATTATATTTAGGCAGAATAAAAAGCCAAAAGTTGCTATAATCCATCCTCCCAGAGAAGGCAAAAGATATTTCTTATATCTGGCTAATATATTACGCGCCTGCCAGAATTTAATTACTGAATATGGAAATCCAAATGATAAAAATCCCAGAAGTGTCCCAAAAAAGTACCATATTAACTTATCTGGAATCCTTCCAAATACATCTGCAATTGCTTTCCAATACTTTGTTCCTTTTTCAATATTATTGTAACCAATGCCATGCAGGCTTATACCCATAATGCCAAGGGATTTTAAAAGATTGTACTTGTAAAATCGTATGTGTTCATCGTCATAATTAAATTCATTACCATTTTTAAAAGTAAATTTTGTCATACTTGAATCGGCCTGATTAGCAGATTCTTTAGTAAATGATCTGTCTGCAAGCGCATTCATCTGATCATAGGAAATGATAGGGTTGGTTGTGTTAAATACCAATTTATCAATCGTAGAATCCTTTACTAAATTTAGACCCAGATAGGCAAATTCAACAATAAGTTTTGAAGAAGGAATACCTAATTTAGCCAAAGAATCCACATCGCTTTTCAAAAAACTGTAGTTCCCATTGACAAACCATTGCAATTGCTCATCATTGATCTCTTCCAAGTCCCGACTGTAATTTTTATATATAACAAAGTCAAATAATGGAATGATCCTTTTAAGTAACTCATTGTTGGTATAATAAAAATTATTTTCTTCGTGCAGGATAG
>JAYUWT010000214.1:0-2008 GCA_043753405.1 Saprospiraceae bacterium
TTATGAAAACATGCATTACAATCAACCTTTGCGCCCACAGGTTCATTATACTCCTATTACGGGACAAATCGCAGATCCAACTGGGTTGATAAGGTATAAGGGAACATACCACCTTTTCTACATGTTCGATGAATGGTCCAAACAACGCAGAGACAACAAAAACTGGGGGCATGCTACCAGCAATGATTGTATCTACTGGGAGCAACAGCCTCACATCACAAATTCCGTGATCGACAACCGGCCGGGAAGCGGAAGCGGCATTGTCGATTGGAATAACACGTTGGGCCTTAGAAGGGGTGTGGAAAAGACAATGGTGGTTTTCTACACAGACTATGGTCGCGGCGCTTCAATAGCATTTAGTAATGATGCAGGAAAAACCTGGATCAGACATAAAAACAACCCGATACTTCCCGGAAGAGAAGGTGTTCGGGATCCTACTGTATTCTGGTATAAACCGGATCAATCCTGGCGAATGGTAATATACGATAAGCCAGGTTTCTCATTTTATAAATCAGACAATCTTTTAGATTGGCATTTTCTCAGCAAAATGGATGGCTTCTTTGAGTGTCCGGATATTTTGCAAATTCCTGTTGATGGTAAGAAAGAAAATAAGAAATGGGTGCTTATTGATGGGAATGGCTCATACTATGTTGGTGAATTTGATGGTGTCCGGTTTATAAGTTATGGAAAGAAGCAGGCATTGGGTGAAGAGTCCGTTTTAAATCAGGTGTCGAATCAGACTAATTATTATACGAAAGATATATACGCAACACAAACATGGAAACAATCTTATGAAGGTGATGGACCCTTTTATCAATTGGCATTTATGATGATAAAAGAAGCACCTGCGCATAACAGGACCTGGAGCCAACAATTAATTTTTCCTGTTGAACTTACATTGAAAACCATCAACAATGAAGTGCGACTGTGTCGAAATCCCATTAACGGAATAAAACAGCTGCGTTATGATGCGAAATTCTGGAAAGACATGCCAGTAGAACCCAAAGAAAATCCTTTAGAGGAAATTGATGGTGATGTGTTTGAAATTATCTCGGAAATTGATTTGGGAAATTCCAAAGAAATAGCCTTTGATATAAGAGGGGAGAAAGCCGTATATAATGTAGCCGATCAGCAATTGCTTTTTATGGAGCGCAAAGCTCAGGTTATCCCTATAGAGAATAAAATTAAGTTGAGATTCATCATTGATCGAAACTCAGTTGAAATATTTGCTAATCAAGGAGAAGTAACATTCACAAGGCTCTATTATCCGGATCCGTCCAATATGAATTTAAGCTTAACCTCGTCAGGAGGAGTTTTCCGGATTAATACAATGGAAGTATACAGATTAGAATCTATTTGGTTAAAACGAGAACAGGAATTAGGGTATAAGAGAGACCGGGTAAATAAATAATGACATAAACCGATCTAAAAAATTTCATTAGTGGTCTCCATACCAATAATGCGGAAATAAAAATACATGATCTGGAAGTACATGAATTGAAATCTATCTGGCAGTAGAGGTAGCAATTGTTTTGGTTCCCTAAAAAAGAGAAGCAAAACCTTGCAAAGATTTATTTGGCAATAGAGATTTAATAAGGAATGAAAATATGATTCTATAATATAAAAAAGAATTTATGAACAAAATAGTTGTATTTATAGCGAGTGCTCTCCTTTTTGCATTTGTCTCCGTAAAGGCGCAATCACCATCTGCATTAACGTATAATGCGCCTCACCGGCCACAGATCCACTTTTCACCCAAAGCAAATTGGATGAACGATCCCAATGGCTTGGTTTATTATAAAGGAATTTACCATATGTTTTTTCAATATTACCCCGATAGCACTGTGTGGGGCCCTATGCATTGGGGGCATGCCATTAGTAAAGACCTTGTGCATTGGACTGAACAGCCAATAGCTCTTTACCCTGATAGCCTGGGATATATTTTTTCCGGCAGCGCTGTAGTAGATTCTAATAATACTTCGGGCTTTGGTAAAGATGGCAAAACTCC
>JAYUWT010000215.1:0-4897 GCA_043753405.1 Saprospiraceae bacterium
ACCAGCTTTGAGATTTTTCAATGATTTATCTGAAGATTCATTGAAGCCATTAATTAAAAATTTGTGATAATATACATCACTTACATCCATAGCCAACATGCGTTTCCATTCATTCGTAACTTTTGTTTTAAAATGACCTGCACTTATAGCTTCTCCATAACTTTGTGTCGTACCTTTTTTAATGGCAAACCAATCTGTAGCATTGTGTAACATCCGGTGGACATTATCAGGGTCATAATCTGTCCACTCACTTAGAATGAGAGGAAGAGCCGGCAGATCATCAATACCTTTACGAAACCTTTTGTCATTCGATCTTTTATTAAGAACTAAGGAACCATACATTCCTATTTGTTCCTGAAATCCTGTATGGCTGTGATACCAATGTGTTCCATTTTGAATTATTGCAAAACGATATATAAAGGTTTCCCCAGGCTTGATGGGTTGCTGAGTTAAATAAGGAACACCATCTTCTTTATTAGGTAAGAAAAGACCGTGCCAATGTATAGAGGTATTTTCTTTAAGATTATTGTGTACAAGGATTTCTGCAGTATCACCTTCGGTAAATGTAAGTGTGGGCATCGGGATCTGTCCGTTAGCTGCTATAGCACGTCTGCTTTTACCGGAAAAATTAACGACTGTATCAGCAAGCGTTAATTCATATCTGACTACTTTTTGAGCATGGATAAAATCGCCGGCCAATATCAATAAAACACAGGCAATAACTCTATATATATGATTTAGTAATAAGTACATCCTTTAAATTTTTATAGTTCTTAAGCGAAGTGCATTGCCGATGACAGAAACGGAGCTGAGACTCATTGCTAATGCCGCTATCATCGGTGATAATAAAATTCCGAAATATGGGTAAAGTAGGCCGGCAGCAATAGGTATTCCAAGTACATTGTACGCAAAGGCAAAAAACAAATTTTTTCTTATATTTTTCATAACACCATGACTCAATAATTTAGCTTTGACTATACCTTGTAAATCTCCTTTGATCAAGGTAATCTTAGCACTTTCAATAGCGACATCAGTCCCAGTACCCATTGCTATGCCTATATCAGCCTGCGCCAACGCAGGAGCATCGTTGATTCCATCACCTGCCATTGCGACTACTTTCCCTCGTTCCTGCAATTGTTTAATTTCGTTCAACTTATCAGCCGGGAGGCATCCGGCCTTGAAGGAAGTCAGGTTTAATTCCCTGGCTACAGCTTTAGCAGTATTTTCATTATCCCCTGTTAACATTATTACTTCTATTCCCTGACCTATTAAATCCTGAATACTTTTTTTACTACTTTTTTTTATTGGATCCATTATGGATATATAACCCGTTAACAGACCGTTCAATGAAATATAAGAAACCGTTTTACCCAATTTTTGCTCCTCAATAATTTTATTTTCGACTTCCTCCGGACTATCAATATTAAATTGTTCCATTAATTTTTTATTCCCAAATGCCACATTAACCTGATCTATTACTCCTGTGACACCTTTACCGGATATGGAATTAAAGTCCGATACTTCTAAAAAAGTAATATTATTACTTTTAGCATATTCCAGGATTGCAAGGGCTAATGGATGTTCACTATTTTGGCTTAGGGAAGCTATATTTGCTATCATTGTGTTTTCATTCTGATCAATGGATACAATTTTATCAACGGACGGCTTCCCTTCCGTGATTGTTCCTGTCTTGTCGATAATTAAAACATCTAATTTATCCATTTTCTCTAATGCTTCAGCACTTTTAATTAAAACTCCGGATTGAGCTCCTTTGCCAACACCAACCATCACAGACATCGGTGTAGCAAGGCCTAATGCGCAGGGACAGGCAATAATTAATACTGCCACAGCATTGATGAAGCCGTAAACCATAGATGGAGGCGGACCAAAATAATACCAGATAAAGTAAGTAGCAATAGAAATAAAAACTACAGTTGGGACAAAATATTTAGAAATACGGTCAGCCAGATTCTGAATAGGTGCTCTGGATTTGCTGGCATCACTCACCATTTGGATGATTTGAGCCAATAAAGTATCTGACCCAACTTTTTCGGATTGCATTATAAACGAACCGGTGCCATTGATCGTGCCGGAATTAACAGGATCGCCAATTTGTTTTTCGACAGGGATCGGTTCTCCGGTTATCATTGATTCATCTATACTGCTGTGACCCGAGTGTATTTTACCATCGACGGGAATCTTATCTCCCGGCTTTACCCGCAACATATCCCCGGCTTTAATATCATGTATGGATATGATCGTATCCCGGCCATCGTGTACTAAAGTCGCTTCTGTAGGAGCCAGTTTAATAAGTTCTCTTAAAGCACCGCTAGTCCTGCTATGGGCTTTGGCCTCAAGTAATTGCCCAAGTAATGCCAACGTTAAGATGACTGAAGTTGCTTCAAAATACAATGCTACAGTACCATGTTCGGATATGAATTCAGCAGGAAAAATATTGCTAAAAAATAACCCAACCAGGCTGAATAAAAATGCTATTCCGGTGCCGATACCAATTAATGTGAACATGTTTAAGTTCCAGGTTATAATAGACCGCCAGGCTTTGATAAAAAACATGCTGCATGCATAAAAAACTACAGGTATAGTAAGGATAAATTGAACCCAATTCCAACCTTGCATATGCATGATCTTAAGTAAAGGGCTATCGGGCAACATTTCCATCATGGCAATAATGAAAACAGGAAGTGTAAATGCCACTGCTATTTTCATCTTTTTTAGTAGTTTTAGGTAAGTTTGATTTTCCGGATTTTCTACAGGTATTACTGGAACCAGATCCATGCCACATATGGAACAAGACCCGGGACCATCCTGCACTATTTCCGGATGCATGGGACAGGTGTACTGTTGAATTTGGGCAGAGACAGGAGCCTGAACAAGATCCATACCACAGACAGGGCAGTCACCCGGTGCATCATAAGTTTTATCACCTTCACAATGCATAGGGCAGTAATATTTACCTCCGGATCGTGAAGGGACAGACTTTGGTTTAGGAGATAAAACAGGATTGACTTCAGTTAATTTGTTTACCGGAATAAACCCTTCCTCATTTATTTGATACTTACTTTCCATTCCACCCAGCGCATCCTGCAAAGTGGCTAACGGTACATGTGAATCCATTGTAATAATTCCGGAATTTTCTTCTTTTGAAACTAAAACATCAGTTATGTGATTCACATTTAACAGAGAAGATTTTACTTTGGCTTCACAGCCGGAACAAGTCATCCCAGTAATTATATATTTATGTTTCATTTATACATATTGTTTTAAAACTCAGCGTATGCTTTGTTATTTAAATAAGAAGGATCGCTTAAAGTCTTTAAAAAATCAATTAAATCGGATTTATCTTGTGGCGAAAGCCCTAACCCATTTGTGATGGTTGGCAATATTAAAGGAGACACTGAAGAAGACATTTTGACACCGGAGTTATAATGATTTATTACTTCTTCCAAAGTTTTAAATCTTCCATCATGCATATACGGAGCTGTTAAAGCCACATTCCTTAATGATGGGATCTTAAATGTAGCTCTGTCGGCCGTTGATAAAGTAACTTTTTCTCTGCCAAAATCTTTAAACTGTTCATCTGAATCTAAGCCATTATTCATAAATTCCCCATTTTCAAAATTTGGACCACTATGACAATGCTGACAATCAGCACCCGATAATTCCGGAAAGAATGGATTGAATTCTGTGAAAAATAATTTTCTACCTCTTTCTTCGCTATCAGAAAGTTGAACCAACCCTTTTTGAAATTGATCAAATCTTGAGTCAAAAGACACTATAGTCATCATAAACTGTTCCAGCGCTAAACTAACTTTGTGGCTTGATATTTCGGAAGTGCCAAAAGCCCTGATAAATTGGTCCGTGTATTGCTTCGAATTTGAAAGTTTTGCCACCATATTATCCAGCGACTCATTCATCTCCAAAGGATCCTGAATGGGCATTAATGACTGAGCTCTAAGTGTAGTAGCCCTGCCATCCCAAAAGAAACCATTGTTATGCCAGGCAAGATTAAATATAGGCATGGCCTGCCTGATACCAAATAATCCTTCAACTCCTTTTGAAAATTGGTTCTCGTCTGAAAATCCGTTGACCTGAACATGGCAACCTGCGCAGGAAAGTTTGCCATCCTTTGATAATCCTTTGTCATAAAATAGCATTTTTCCCAATTTGATACCTTCGATAGTAAGAGCATTATCATCAGGTAAAACAGGCGCATCAAAATTTTCGGGATATTCCAGGACATATGGAATGGGATTATATTTTACTACTATTTCATCCCTTCCGCAATTGTAAAAAGTAATTGTTGCTAAAATTAATATCCAAACTGAAATTTTTAGTTTGGATAACTTAAAAAACTTGTTCATATTAAATATAATAATAATTTGAAATAATTCGATTCGCCGCAGGATTGAGTTTTGCACTAAAAACTAATTCTTCAGATGCAGATTAATACACCTAAGTAAAAGAAAAAAACTTATAAAACCGCTTTATGGGTTAACAACCGATGATCTATAAGTTACCTTTCCATTTTGTAGTAGCTCTATAAAATATATACCCGGAACTAAAATTACCAGGTCGTTACTCAAAGCAGGTTTGTTTATCTCCTGAACTATTTTACCTGAAGCGTCCATTACCCATATTTTGGAATTGATCAATTGATCTGCCTTCAATTTAACTCTTGTGGTCCCATTTATCAGGGGATTAGGAGCAACCAGTAATTTACCTATACCTATTTCTTTAGCTGAAGCACTTGATTTAGTTTTAGTAAATACATTCTTGTTAAAATTAAACATTAATGGAATGGCCTCTTTAGTAGATCCATGAACAATAAGGTTTTTGTTAATATTAATATCCTTCAATCCCTGTGAATAATCTGCAT
>JAYUWT010000216.1:0-4894 GCA_043753405.1 Saprospiraceae bacterium
TAAAATATTATATGTATGATTATCAACATATTATCACAGTTACTAACATATGTTGGTAAATTTGATATGAAAAAAACTTTAATGTGAATATCTTAGCAACATGAAAGGCGGGAATATTTCCTTATTACAAATACTTCGTCCCAAAAATTTATTTGAGGAATAATTAAAAAATATTTTTGCCCTTTTATCCGGATATGTATCTGGGAGAACAATAGATACATATTACCAATTAAACATATATTAATTATTTTAATAATTACTTTTGGAAGGCTGGGAAATCAGATTACTTTTGTGCCCCCGACTAACCGACCAGTCAATTATCTATTTTTTAAAGAACTAATGAACATACAAGAACCAATACTAACAGAAAATCCGGGTAGATTTGTAATATTTCCTATTCAACACGACGACATCTGGCAGATGTATAAAAAGCATGAATCAACTTTTTGGACTGCAGAGGAGATCAACCTGACCGAGGACATGCAGGATTGGGAAAGACTAAGTGATAATGAGCGTCATTTCATTAAAAATGTACTTGCCTTTTTTGCAGCCAGTGATGGCATCGTCAATGAAAATATTGCTGAGAACTTCGTACGTGAGGTACAATATACTGAAGCCAAATTTTTCTATGGATTTCAGATCATGATGGAAAATATCCATTCTGAGACCTATTCGTTATTGATCAATACTTATATAAAAGACTCTACTGAAAAAGATTACTTATTCAATGCTATCGACAATATTCCTGCAGTTAAGAAAAAAGCTGAATGGGCATTGCGTTGGGTAGATAATGGATCATTTGCCGAACGACTTATCGCTTTTGCGGCAGTGGAAGGTATTTTTTTCAGCGGATCATTTTGCTCCATCTTTTGGTTGGCAAAACGAGGCATAATGAAAGGCCTGAGTTTCTCCAACGAGCTTATTTCCCGTGATGAGGGATTACACTGTGACTTTGCATGTTTGCTGTACAACAAACACATCGTCAATAAACTGGATAAAAAAATACTGGAGAAGATCATTACTGATGCAGTGGTGATCGAAAAAGAGTTTGTTACAGAATCATTACCTGTTGGTCTGATAGGAATGAATGCTGATCTGATGTGTCAATACATCGAATTCGTAGCAGACAGACTACTTGTATCACTTGGCAACCCAAGAGCTTATAATGCCAAGAACCCCTTCCCTTTCATGGAGATGCTCTCCCTCCAGGGTAAAACCAACTTCTTTGAACGCAAAGTAGGAGACTATTCCAAAAGCGGAGTATCCAATGGAGAGCAGGTCGGCACCTCAAAGAATTTTACTATTGACGCCGATTTTTAATAAGAAAACTATTTATTAACATTTTTCCAGCATCACAATGAAAGTTATAAAAAGAAATGGCTCTGCTGAGGCCGTCAGTTTTGACAAAATCACAGCACGTGTTAAAAAACTATGTTACGGAATCAACCAGGAATTTGTTGAACCTATAGAGATCGCCAAACACGTTATTAAAAGTATTTACGATGGAGTGTCCACTACAGAACTGGACAACCTTGCAGCAGAAACTGCAGCAACCATGGCTGCCACACATCCTGATTATTCTTTACTCGCAGCCAGAATAGCAATTTCCAATTTGCACAAAAACACAAGCAAATCCTTCACTGCTACCATGGAGGTATTATTCAATTATATCGATCCTAAAACGAATCAGAAAGCCGGTTTGATTTCGGAAGATATTATAAAGATCATCAGAGAAAATAAGGAAAGACTGGATTCCGCCATTATCTATGACAGGGATTTCATTTTTGATTATTTCGGATTTAAAACCCTTGAAAAGTCATATCTTATGCGTGCCAATGGTGCAGTGGTAGAAAGACCTCAACATTTATTAATGAGGGCAGCTATCGGAATTCACCAAAACGATATCGATTCAGCTATTGAGACTTACAATCTTATGTCAGAAAAATGGTTTATCCATGCTACTCCAACATTGTTCAATGCAGGGACACCAAAACCACAGTTATCCTCTTGTTTTCTTTTGTCGATGACTGAAGACAGCATCACGGGCATCTACGAAACTCTGACCAGATGTGCGAAGATCAGCCAGTCTGCAGGAGGTATCGGATTGAGCATCCACAATGTAAGGGCGACAGGTTCTTATATCAAAGGTACCGGTGGTACAAGTAACGGTATCATTCCAATGTTGAGAGTATTTAACAATACTGCAAGTTATGTAGATCAGGGCGGAGGAAAACGAAAAGGGGCCTTTGCCGTATATATAGAACCATGGCATGCAGACATTCATGATTTCTTGCAATTAAAGAAAAATCATGGCAAAGAAGAAATGCGCGCACGGGATCTGTTCTATGCTATGTGGATCTGTGACCTGTTCATGGAAAGAGTAAAAAAAGATGAAATGTGGTCTCTATTCTGCCCGAATGAGGCACCGGGACTGGATGAAGTATATGGTGGTGAATTCGAAGCATTGTATCACAGGTATGAAGCTGAAGGAAGAGCACGCAAACAGGTAAAAGCCCAGGAATTGTGGTTTTCAATTCTGGAATCTCAGATCGAGACCGGAACACCATATTTATTGTATAAAGACGCTGCCAATAAAAAATCAAATCAACAAAATCTTGGTACGATCAAGTCGAGCAATCTATGCACAGAGATCATGGAATACACTTCTGCAGATGAAGTAGCAGTTTGTAATCTCGCATCTATCAACCTTTCAAGATTTGTAGAAAAAGGTGAATTCGATTTTCAAAAACTGCATGACATCACCAGAGTGGTCACACGCAACCTGAATAAAGTAATCGATATCAATTACTACCCTATACCGGAAGCTGCCAACAGTAACTTGCGCCACAGACCAATCGGTATCGGCGTTCAAGGTTTGGCGGATGCATTCATCCTCATGCGTTATCCATTTGATAGTGCTGAGGCAAGAACCCTTAACAGGGATATTTTCGAAACGATCTATTTTGCTGCACTTACAGAATCAAATATCCTGGCAGCAAAAGACGGCGTATACTCAAGTTATGAGGGCAGTCCTGCCAGTAAAGGCATACTTCAATATGACATGTGGGGAGCAAAACCAAGTGATCGATGGGATTGGGCAGGTTTGAAGGTCGAGATCAAAAAAAGTGGTATCAGGAACAGTTTATTGTTGGCACCTATGCCAACTGCAAGTACTAGTCAAATACTAGGAAACAATGAATGTTTCGAACCATACAACAGTAATTTTTACACAAGAAGGACATTGAGCGGTCAGTATATTGTAGTAAATAAACATTTATTGAATGACCTTATAGGCCTGGGACTTTGGAACAACGAAATGAAGGAACAACTTATGATGCACAATGGATCAATTCAACAGATCCCGGCTATACCCCAGCACATCAAAGACCTATACAAGACAGCTTATGAATTAAGTCAAAAAGTTATAATAGATCAATCGGCAGACCGAGGCGCATTTATCTGCCAAAGTCAAAGCTTGAATTTATTTGTAGAATCGCCCACCTTTAGTAAATTATCATCTATGCATTTTTACGCATGGAGTAAGGGTCTGAAGACCGGAATGTATTATTTAAGAAGCAAGGCAGCAGTTGATCCTATCAAGTTTACACTTGGTGACCAGCATCAGCAGAAATATGTTGACAAGCCAATTGCGACCTCTGTAGTGGAAGATATTGAACTGGAAGTAACGTTGAATATGGCAAATATCGCAACTACTCCACCTGAAATGCTTGCTGAAGGCATGGAAGGTGCTACTTGTACCATGGAAGAGGGATGTATTTCCTGCGGATCTTAAATTTTAAAATTTCCTGCTAAGGGCCAAAAACTACATTTTTTGAAATGGTATTTACGTTAAAGACGTAATTCTCATAAACCGATTTGAAAGGGGCAGTTCGCAAGGGCTGCCTTTTGTTTTTTTGATAGCATAAATTTGTACCTTAAATAGTCATTGCTTCAGTCAGGATCTCAAAGGACCTCAGTCTTTTTTCCATATCAAACATATACGTCACTGCCATTAATTCATCCACACGGGTATCAGCAATAAAAACTGAAAGTTTTTGTCTAAGAGATTCTACAGTCCCTGTAAACGTACAAGAAGTCATACGCTGCATGAGTTCCTGAACTTCAGGCATATAAAAAGCAGATGGCAAAGGACCGGGAGGCTGAAGAGGGATTCTTTCATTGGTGACTATACCCAGAAACATCCTGTAAAGACTGGTCAATAAGAACTCAGCCTCTTTATTGGTTTCTGCTCCAAAAATATTTACACAAGCCAGTACATATGGTTTGTCCATTTGGGCCGAAGGCTGAAAATTATTACGATAAATTTCAATTGCAGTACGAAATTGTGCCGGGGCAAAATGTGCAGCGAACGCATATGGTAAACCCATTTTAGCTGCCAGAAATGCACTGTCAGTGCTAGAGCCTAATATCCAAATGGGTATATCCAAACCTTCCGCAGGAAAAGCTCGTACTTTGGAAGTTTTATTAGAGGAACTAAAATAAGTTTGAAGTTCTATTATGTCATTTGGGAAATCATAAGCGGTACCCATATTATTCCGTCTCAAGGCCATAGCAGTCAGTTGATCAGTACCTGGGGCACGACCAAGTCCAAGATCTACCCTTCCGGGATACAAGGTCTCCAATGTCCCGAACTGCTCGGCAATAACCAGGGGAGCGTGGTTGGGTAACATGATCCCCCCTGAACCTATCCTCATGTGTTTTGTATGGCTGGCAATGTGACCAATAAGTACTGAAGTTGCAGAACTGGCGATGTGTTCCATATTATGATGTTCTGCCAGCCACAATCTTTTGAAACCAAGTTTTTCGGTATGTTTAGCCACACGCACTGAGCGCTGAATAGCCTGAGCAGCGTTTTCTCCGTCATTTACTACAG
>JAYUWT010000217.1:0-4893 GCA_043753405.1 Saprospiraceae bacterium
GCCGGTCATATTGTTTTATACCTTTGCAGTATCTATCATGAGCACAAATGGGACAGGTATAACCATCCCGCCATTTTAACTCAGACAGATAACGATAGCAACTATCCGGGTCAGGGAATTTAGACTGAAATGCAAAGATGGACAGGGATTTGAATTTAGTTTCCATGTTTTAATTGATTTGGGTCTGTAAATATAATACTTTGTTCCTATTGAAAATGTGCCTAATTCAAAGTTTTTTTATTTACCCCCATTCAGACACTTCCTATTCTTCCAATTATTTCCATTTTAATTAAATGTAAAATGTACTTTTGAATTAGAAGTCTTTTTATTTTCCAACTTTTTATTTTTTCTGATGAAATATATTAGTCTTTTTAGTTGTATAGTGTTTCTATTGCCAATAAATACCTTTGCCCAAAACAGTTCTCTTTCCATTGAAAAAATAATGCGAGACCCTAAATGGATAGGTACTTCACCTAAATCATTGTATTGGGCTAATAATGGACGACTCTATTTTAATTGGAATCCTGAACAGTCGGAAGATGACTCTCTTTTCTTCATTTCTATTAATGATCACATTCCGGTAAAGTTACCTTACCATTTGAGAGATAAACACATTTCTAAGGATGTTATTCGGTATAACTCTTCAGGAACTTCATATTGCTACAATAAAAACGGAGATATTATTTATGTTAAAAAATTAGGTATCGAACCTTTACAGGTAACCAATACTATAGAATATGAAAACCTGTTATGTTTTACTGACAATGATTCGTCATTAGCTTACATATCCGATAATAATATATTTCTATGGGATCTACATACAGGATCCACTTTACAATTCTCGGATATTAAACCTGGAAAAAAACCTCAAGAAAAAGAGGAAAAAAAACCAGACAGCAGAGAAGTAATCCTCAAAGCTGAACAGCTTAGATTATTTCCAAATCTCAAAGAAAATGTTGATAAAAGAAAAAAAGTACAGGATAAAAAACTGAAAAAGTCAGATAAATTACCTTTCTCATATTACCTCAATGACAATCGTTTAAATCAGTTGAGAATAAGTCCCGATGGTGCTGTCGTGACTATTATTTCTTCCATTAAAGAAAAGGAAGGTGTGAAAACAATTGTTCCGGATTTTGTTACAGAAAGTGGTTATACTTTAGATATTCAATCCAGAGAGAAAGTAGGAGAGGATCTGCATCAAAATCAAATGTCATTTTATTCATTAGAATTGGACTCTGTGTTCAGTATGGATCTTTCAGATCTACCCGGTATTCGAAAACATCCTGAATTCTATAACGACTACCCTGCAAAAAGAGATTCACTAATTAGAAAAAATTCTCCCAGACCATCAATCATCCATGAGCCTAAATGGGCACCAACTGGGCATCATGCCATCATTCAGGTGTATTCAGTTGACAATAAGGACAGATGGATTTGTTTATTCGATGGAAAGAACAAAGTTTTAAAAGTTCTTGACCATCAACATGATGAGGCATGGATCGGAGGGCCACTCTGCGGAAGTGTTTATAGTCAGGGTTATGTAACATGGATAAATGCAGATGATATTTGTTTTGTATCAGAAAAAAGTGGATATTCTCATTTGTATTTATATAGTGTTAAGAATAATACTTCCAAGCAATTAACGAGTGGAAATTATGAAATTCAGGAAGCAACCCTCTCTTATGATAAAAAGAATTTTTATTTAGTTACTAATGAGTCACACCCCGGAGCTCAGACTATTGTCAGGTTAGATATTAATAATTTTAAAAAGGAGATTATCACAGATGAAGGCACCGGTCTTGAAGATGTTAGTTTTTCTTATGATGGTAAATGGGTTGCTTATTTGGAGTCAAGCCTCAATATACCCTGGGAATTATATATCCAGGAGAATAAACCTAATGGAAAGAAATTCAAGATTACCAATAAAGCCCGCAGTGATGAATTTTTAGTTTATCCATGGAGAAAACCTGAAGTTGTAAAGATCAAAGTCCGCGATGGCACAGAAATATACAGCAGGGTATATAAACCCTCCCATCAGGATCCTCTGAAACCTGCTGTCATCTTTGTTCATGGTGCAGGCTACCTTCAGAACGCCCACTTGTGGTGGAGCACCTATTACAGGGAATATATGTTCCATAACTTGCTGACAGACCTTGGCTATGTCGTTTTGGATATGGATTACCGTGCCAGTAAAGGTTATGGCCGGAATATAAGGACTGGAATATATCGTCACATGGGTGGAAAAGATCTGGATGACCAGATAGATGGCGCGAAATACCTTGCAGAAAATTATGGGGTGGATCCTAAACGAATCGGCATCTATGGTGGTTCATATGGAGGTTTCATCACCTTTATGGCCTTATTTACACACCCCAATGTGTTTAAAGCCGGAGCTGCCCTGCGACCGGTTACAGACTGGCTACATTTTAACCACGGTTACACTGCCGCTATCCTGAATACTCCCTCTGAAGATAGTATTGCTTATGCCAGGAGCTCTCCCATTAATTTTGTTGAAGGTTTTGTCAACAGACTACTAATATGCCATGGTATGATAGATACTAATGTTCATTTTCAGGATGTAGTACGCCTTCAACAGAGATTGATAGACCTCGGGAAGGATAATTGGGAAGTTGCAGCTTATCCTATGGAAGGTCATGCATTTAAGTATCCGGCATCCTGGATCGATGAATACAAACGTATTTTCAGATTGTTTGAAGAAGAACTAAGGGATAAATATTGATGAAACTTACTTTTCTTTCTTCTTTTTTACTTTTTCCAATCCTGCAAGTAAAACTACGATCTCTCCTTTGGCCGGAATTTCTTTTGATTTAATTTTGATTAATAATTCACTCAATGGAGCTGTTACTGCCTGCTCATGGATCTTTGAAATTTCTCTTACAATACAAGATATACGGTCTCCTCCGCAATGTTGAATGAGTTCTTCAATGCATTTTTGCAATCTAAATGGCGATTCATACATTATTACTGTACAAGACATTTGAGCGACTTCTATCAAACGTGTCTGCCGGCCTTTCTTATGAGGTAAAAATCCTTCGAAATAAAACTTGTCACTTGTTAATCCACTCATGACCAATGCAGGAACAAAGGCTGTAGGGCCGGGCAAACATGTTACAGAGATTTTTTGTTGGGTCAAAGACCGGATCAATAAATAACCCGGATCAGATATGCCGGGTGTTCCTGCATCTGAGATAAGTGCAATATCCTGGCCATTTCTGACTGATTCAACGATCAGTTCTAACTGTTTGTGTTCGTTGAATGCATGATAAGGTTTTAAAGGAGTTTGTATCTCATATTTTTTCATGAGATGCCCTGATGTGCGGGTGTCTTCAGCATAAATCACTGAAACATTTTTCAGCGTTTCGATCGCCCTTAGGGTAAAATCACCTAAATTACCGACCGGGGTAGGAACTACAAATAATTGTCCATCTGTGGTTTGTTTCATTAAGCTTTGGCAATAGTGAAGGTGTAATATTCCATTATTTTGTTTGCAAGCAATTTATCACAAGCCTCGTTGACGAGTGTTTCAGCACTTTGATCATCTGCACTTTCAAAGGTCATAATTAAATGTTTTCCAACTCTGAGGTCTTCTACACCATGAATACCAATATGAGGCAGATTTACAGTTATTGTTTTGCCCTGTGGGTCCAGCAATTCTTTAAGTGGCATAATGTTGATATCAGCGATAAACTTCATATTTATTATATATTTTTATTGAATATGTTTAATGAAAGTGCAGGTTAAATTTTAACAAAGTTAGAAATAATTGAAAGACACGAATACAATAAGATTCCGCCGGTTAATGTCATATATGGATAAAAAATGGCCATGCCAATTATAGCACCACCCAATAATAATATAAAAGGGTTGGTCAAAAATTTCTTGTCAAGTTTGAATTTGAAATGAACTAAATTGCTGTTCATCATATAAGCGAATAAAATAACACTACCATATAGGAACCATTTATTTTCAATTATTTCAATCATCGTAATATTCCCTTCTCTCTGTATCAGCATTAGTCCAGCAAAAAACATCGCCATGGCAGGCGTGGGAATTCCTATAAATTTATCACTTTGTTCAGTGGCTATATTGAATCTTGCCAGACGCAATCCACCAAATACTGCAAGTAAAAAAGCCGGATATAAATATATCCTGTCATTTAAAGAACTCATGGCTGGGTCGATATCCCACGATTGCGCCAGCAGTACATAAATGATCGCAGAAGGAAAAACACCAAACGAAACAACATCAGCCAGCGAGTCCAATTGGACTCCCAGAGGACCGTCCACTTTGAGTTTGCGAGCAATCATTCCATCCAAAAAATCTGCTAAAAGACATATAGCATGTAGGATCATTGCCTCTTCTATATGTAAATGTAAAACACTTACCACAGCCAGGGCACCGCAAAATAGATTGAGTAAGGTCAGGACATTCGGGATATTTTTTATCATGGATCTTTTATATCTAATTCGCCACAAATTTGCTAAAACAATTCTTAGTTAACTAACATTCTATTCCTTTTATTCGTTGTGATAAATAGTCCGTTGTAAATACAATAAGGATAAACTCCATTTTATCTTCATAACACAGATTTCATGAGGCACATTTTACTCTTTTTAATTATAAGTTCTTTTCATTTATTACATGCGCAAATCCCCAATGACGATTGTATAGATGCGATAGTCTTGAATAAGCAATTTCTCTCTGAATACATGAAGAGGGGGATACTTCATCGGTAATATCTCCGGCACTAAATAATGCCTCTATATACACTGAAGATTTGTCACATAAAATTTTACTTGTCGGGCAGTCCCCATCCGGAGTGAAGGAGAGGTTGTAATTATTGATACAAAGTTGAAAACTGCCTGTCACATC
>JAYUWT010000218.1:0-2004 GCA_043753405.1 Saprospiraceae bacterium
TTTCTTCAAATCATTTTTCCACAATGTTTTGCAATGATGGTATTACAATACCGTTTTCTAAAGCTTTATATATTTCTCAGACCAACAATTTACTAATTCAGAACAATTTGATCATCGGATATGCTACCGGTATAGAATTGAGTTCGTCTGAAAACATCAGAATTTTCTCTAACCAATCATGTGAATTCAATTGTACTGTGCCCGATAGAGGGAATAACTTATTTATAGACAATATTGAATCTCTTGATGTAATCATAGGAGGAGCAGGACAGGAGAATAACATATCAGGCAATGTAGTGGGTATACAAAGTACGGATGATGGCACTATCCTCGCGCGCGAAAACAGTTATTCAAGTTTACAATCCAATATTATCAATTATACGGATAATCAATTGTTTGCGACATATGTAACTACTACAGAAGCAGGGGGTTTGGGCAAACCATTTGACACTATATATGTGTACCTGAATGATAATTTTCCCTCACAACCTCCGTCTTGTATAGGAAGTTATTTTATCGGAAAAGCGGTTGTAGATGATGTTGGAAATTGGTGTCTAGTTTATACTATTCCCGGGGGAATTGTATTCGACCCATTCACTCCATCTGCCTCCAGTGACTGCATCTCTATACATTCAGTTACCCCGGCGATAGCCGGTGGATATCCTAATACATCCGATTTCATAGAATGTCTTTATCCTGATACTCCTCCTCAGCCTGTAACTCCAAATGTAGTTATTCAACAAAATTGCACTGACAACTGCTTCACAGTATATTTTACAAATGATGTGGGACAAGTAGTGAATGTAAGCTGTATCCCAATATCATGGATAATGCCGGATGGAAATATTATAGCAGGCTGTGACAATATATGTACTTCACAAAGTGGTACTGTTGTACTTTTATATAGTTATCAATGCATGAGTTATGAATATAGTTTCAATGTTGTAAATAACCCTCTTCAAATATCTGTTATGAGTACTGTGGCCAATTGCAATACCGCCGATGGTACAATCAGCATTATTGTTACAGGCGGAATACCTCCCTATATTTATGCCTTGAATGGTCAGAATTCTGCTCCTACCAATTCCTCGACATTTCAATACCAAAATTTATTATCAGGGACCTATAATATTACTGTTTTTGATTCAAATTCTAATGGAGGTCCTTCCGGATGTTCAGTTTCGCAGGATATTTTTGTTGGCTCAACGCCTGCGCCGGTAATTTTAAATATATCAAATACCCCTACAGCCTGTATTATACCTAACGGCACTGCTACAGTAACTATCACCGGAGGTACAGGGCCTTTTATTTATTCCATAAATGGGGTAGCAGAGGCACCTTCCTCTGATTCAATCCATACTTTTACTGGTCTGGGAGAAGGTACTTATATCATTTCTATTCAGGATGCCAATAATTGTAGTGATTCAGGTGAAACAACTATAATACAGGTGCAGGGTCCCACTATAGATGATATTATTTCTACAACTACTGCCTGTAATATCAATGATGGAACAATAGAGGTTTTTGCCAGCGGGGGCACTACGCCTTATATTTACACTATTGATGATCAGAATCCTTCTCCTCCAACAGGGAGCCCATATACTTTCAATGGAATAGGATTTGGTAGTTATACAATTGTAGTTACAGATGCTAACGGTTGTTTTTACTTCAGCAATGTATCCGTCCTAATGGCAGAAAGTCCGTCGGTATCACTGGAAATGAACCCGGCTACTTGTGGCTTGGCCAACGGATCTGTGCAGGCATCGGTAGCAGAGGGCACTCCACCCTATGAGTATCAATGGAGCAACGGATCAGTCTCAGACGAACTATTGAATGTGCCCGCCGGTTTTGCAGGTGTCACTGTCACAGATAGCAGGGGATGTAAGGATACTGCTTTTACAGATGTCACTAATATTGCTGGACCTACTTTTATATCTCAGGTAATAACAAATGCAAACTGTTCTAAAAATGATGGAAGGATAACTCAGACAATTAGTGGTGGTA
>JAYUWT010000219.1:0-4883 GCA_043753405.1 Saprospiraceae bacterium
TATCAGGCCATGTATGCCATGGCTATGCATCATCAGAATAGGAATGAATTAAAAGATGCCATCCAATGGTATAGGAAGCTCAATCTAACATTTCCTAAATTGGCACAGCCATATTTTAATATGGGCATTTTACACAATGAGATGGATTCCTTGGATAAGGCCATCGAATTTCTAACTATTGCCACATCCCTTGACAAGATCTATGCTGAAGCTTATTATGCTAAAGGTGTAGTATTGGAGAAACAAGGAAAATTAACCGAAGCTCAGAAACAATATTCTCAGGCATCAACCTTAAGTCCAAAGTTTATACAGGCTGAACAAGCATCCCAGAGGTTGAAGAACGAATTAAAAAAATGAGGATTAGATACGGGCATTTTGTAATCAATTACAAAGCGTTACTTTGTTATAAGCGTCCACCTAATCTGAAGTGTGGCATTATAAAAAAACTATATAACCTTCTATATAACTAATCTTAAAGTACTGTAAGTCAATATTGTAAGAATTGAATATTTGCATTTGATGGAGTGTAAGATCTGTGAGGGAATGGCCTTATAAAATTTAGTGAATGATTGGAGAAAATGCCTAAAAATAGCAAAATGCTACACAGCGGAGGTACGGAGCCTTGTAGGATTTTGCGTAATTTTTTGAGCATTTTCGGAGTGAGTGAGCGTTAAAAATTTTATAGAGCCTTGATTTTTTTGTTACTTTTTGCATCAAGGCAAAAAGTAAGAATATAATCCAGTTATCATTTTGATTTTGGAAAAAAGCTTTACAAGTGAACTAACCTCAAAAGGATACAACTTTCAATTGTCAAAGCTGTACCTTTCATCCCGAATCGTCGTTCCTCCTCTCGGGACTTCCGCTTCGCTCCAGCATCTCACATCTCATCTTTCTTCTTTCATCTTTCATCTTTCATTACCACCCAACGTTTTCGCTTCTTCTCTCAAGCAGGATGGTATCACGCCAGACTCCATTCATCTTTCCGATCATCGATCTTTTGCCTACCTCTATAAAACCATTTGTCAAATGTAAGACCAAACTTGCTTTATTCTCAGGAAAAATACTGGATTGCAATGTCCATATATCATTTTTTTCACTTTGACTGATCAGCTCTTTCATAAGTAAATTACCAATGCCTTGTTGGCGTGCTTGTGTTGATACATAAATACTAATTTCTGTAACACCAGAGTAAACTTTTCTGGTTGAAACGGGCGAAAGTGCTGCCCATCCGACTAAAGTCTTGTCTTTAAATGCTATTATCCGGCAACAAGCCAGGTGACCTTTATCCCACTCTTCCCACTTCGGTATATCTGTCCGGAACGTTGCATGACCACTCTGAATACCCTGGAGGTATATTTCCATGGCTGCATCAAAATAATCTTGTTCGAATGCAGTTATTAAAATGTCATCAATGATCATTAAATATATATTATTCAGACTTTACTTGGTCTCTTTTTCCTCAGGTTTCTTTTTATCTTCATACACCTTATCTCCTTGCTTTAACATACGCGATACAGTGGAATATGGTCCTGTAATAATCATTTCATCTCCTTTTAAGCCCTCAAGAATTTGAATAAATTCATCATCCTGAATGCCTGTTTTTACTAAAACCATTCGTGCAGAGTCAGCACTATGAACGAACACGACCTCTACCAGGTCTGCTTTTTTTGCTTTCAAAGTATCACCTTTGACAGCAGGATCTTCTCTGGTGGTCACAGACTGAATCGGGACAGATATTATACCGTCTTCAGTATTGGTGTTGATTTCCACAGAAGCGGACATACCGGGGCGAAATGGAAAAGGTTGGCCTTTTTTGATCATGTCCTTATATGAATCAAAGTTCATCCTGATCTTTACGACAAAATTGGTAACCTGATCACTATTTAACGAAGATGAAACAGCTGCTGTCGCCGCTGCAGATGAACTATTAGCGATCTCTGTGACGACTCCTGTAAATTTCTGTCCATAAAATGCATCGACATCGATCTCTGCTGTATCTCCTTTACTTACCCGGACTATATCGTTTTCAGATACTTCTACCTGAACTTCGATTACGTTAAGATTGGCTATGGTCATCATCTCCGTTCCCGACATTTGTATTGTTCCCACGACCCTTTCACCTTTTTCTACATTGAGCGAACTGATGACACCATCCACCGGAGCATAAATAAATGTTTTATTAAGGCTGGTTTTCAATTCATCCAGTGAAGCTTTGGCGCTTTGAGTACCATATAATGAAGCATTGGCATTTTCCTGTGACTGCCTCAACCCGGCTTCTGCAGACTTGGCTGTAGCAATTAGACCATCAAGTGCAGCTTGTGAAGTTTCGAGATCCGCTTTACTGATCACTCCTTCGTCATAAAGCTTTTTGTTTCTTTGCTGAGTTTGCCGAGCATTTATGAGTCGGGCATTGACCTCTTCGATTTGAGCTTTAGCACTATTGATCTGCGACCTGGATACAGCTTCCTGTGAAGAGCTGCTTTTCACTGAAGCCTGGCCACGCTGTACTGATGGTAAATAACTGTCAGGATTTATTTTAGCCAGCAACTGACCTGCTTTCACGGTATCTCCTTCCCTGACATACAATGCTATTATTTCTCCGGATACGTCAGAACTTATCTTGACTTCATTCTCAGGGAATATCTTTCCCGAAGCGGAAACGATCTCTTTTATTGTTCTTTTTGAGACCTTTTCAAAGGTGACACCTTTACCTTTTGGTTTGTTTTTACCATTTATAACAGCAAGGACTATTAAAACTATTACCAAACCCACTAAACCTATGATCCACCACTTTCTTTTACTTGTTGCCATTGAATATTAATTGAAAAAGTCTTTGTTAATTGAATGTAATTTGTTTTCCTGCATAATAATCCAGGACCTTCATTTTAAAGGTATAATCATATTTATTGATGATAATATTTCTTTCTGCATTGTCCAGATTGTTTTTAGCTGAGATCAGCTCAAATGAATTGGCCGTGCCTATCTCAAATCTCTTTTGCGCATCTGTATAAGCCCCCTGCAAAGCTTCCTGGCTTTTGACAGATGCATCATAAGTCCTTTTTGCTGCACGGGCATCTGTAAGAGACTTCATAATATCGCTACGCAGTTGTTGTCTGGCTTGCATATCCTGGATCTTCACAGATTCGGTATTGAGTCTTGCATTCTGAACAGCTGATTTTGCTGCATTTCTATTGTAAATAGGAATTTGTAAGCCTACACCAACCCCATAACCAAAGTTCTGATTCAACTGGGAGAAATATGGGTTATTTCCAGTGACAGGAATTTCATTAATGATGGCAAAATCAATAAGTTCATTTTCGAATTTGACCGTGAGTGGTTGCTCTACAGTATTATAACTAAGGATACGCTGATTGAGGGATGAATAATTCGTTCCTGCTGAAGCCTGAGCTCCGAGGCTCGGAAGGCCCTGAGTTTTGGCGATCTTCTCTCCCAGGAGTGCACTGTTGATCTGATTGGTAAATGATTCGAACTGGGGCTGAGTTTTCAGGGAATTCTCTACGAGCAGTTCATAATCTATCTTGTCAGGATTATCCACAGGGATCGGCACTGATGGTGCCACGACATCAATATCGGTTCCGGCATCTACATTCATGAGCTGTTTGAGATTAAGCAGGCCATTTGAAATGTCATTTTCCGCTGTAATGATCTGAAGTTCATTCTGAGCTGCCTGAGCTACAATGTCCAATCTGGAGTTTCTGTTTCTGGCACCGGCTTCTATAAATTTATCAGTGACCCGCAGTTGTTCGTTGGTCTGCTCCATACTTTTACGCGCTACTTCAAGGTTTTCCTTAGCAACGAGGACGATCAGGTAAGTCTGTGCTACATTGAGCGATAGGTCATAGATGGCTTGTTCCTTATCGGCTTTGGTAGCGTTGAGATTGAGCTGGCTTTGTTTGATCGAGTTGTTGATCCTGTTAAAATTGAATAAGGTGACGCTTGACTGCAGATTATATGATTGGTTGCCGAAATTCTGATTGTTAAAACTATTGGTTGTCGGGTCGATCTGTCGACCGAAACTCTCGTAATAAGAAGTATTTCCATTGAGGTCAGGAAATCTTCCGGCTTTTGCTGTAGTAGTGCTAATAGCGTCCCTTTTGATCAAAATATCTGACTGCCTGAGCTGGAGATTATTTTTGATGGCCTCATCAATACACCTGTCCAGAGTCCAGACTTCCTGTGCTACTGTATTATTCAGGGACAAGAACGAAATCAAAAGAAATATCAATAATCTAACCATATCCCATTAAAATTTTCGCAATGATACCACCCGAGTCTTGACTTAAGAAATAAATTCTACAAACTTAGAGAATCGGGCGATAAAAACCAGTGAAATTTAATTATAAATGCACGTAATAAATCAACTGTACTTCCTGAATGTCAATCTCAGCCGAGAAGACCTTGTACCCATCCCGGAAATATTACAATTATTACCAGCAGGCATATCGAGACCACAAGGGAAGCTTTGATCAATCCCGGCAACATCACTTCATTATCTACCTCTACTTCAGAAGTAAAATACATTGCTGTTATTGGTTTAAAATAATATGCAATACTGATGGCTGAATTAATAATGGCGACAATGACCAATAGAGGATTTGCCTCCATTGCTTTTGTAAATAAAAAATATTTTCCGAAAAAGCCTGCCAAAGGGGGTATACCAGCCATAGACAGCAACGCTATAGTCATAGTAAATGCTATGAAAGGTTTCTTTTTTCCCAGTCCATTAAAAACAGACACTTTTTCTGACGCTTTCTGCTCACTGACAAGCATAAAAATAGTAAATGCAATGATGGTTGATATAGAATACGCTGTCAGGTAATAAAGTACGCTGCTTACACTACCATATTCCAATGAGACCACCC
>JAYUWT010000220.1:0-13446 GCA_043753405.1 Saprospiraceae bacterium
GAGACAGGGCAGGTGAAAAACCACTATATTATTATTCCAATGAAGATGTATTCATATTCGGAAGTGAATTAAGAACCATTTTAAATGACCCTGAGGTAGACAGATCTTTAAATTTCGTTGCACTCGGACAATTCCTGCGATATGGATACTGCGACAATGATATTACTTTGGTTCATAATGTAAAAAAGTTGAAAGCAGGTTTTAAATTGGTTTTTGATCTTTCAACCAAAAGCTACAAAACAAATTCATTTTGGTCCTTACCCAAATTTGACACAACTTTACAGGCATCTCCTGAAGAACTTAGTGATGAATTATCGGGACTTTTGAAATCTTCAATTTCAAGGCAACTTATATCTGATGTTCCGACCGGTGTATTGTTAAGCGGTGGTTTAGATTCATCCATAGTGACTGCTATTGCTTCTATGACAAGTTCTGATAAGATAAAATCTTTTCATATTCATTTCGATGGTATGAAACAATACGACGAAAAAGAATATGCTGACATAGTAGCATCCCATTTTGATACAGAACATCATGTGTTATCAGGCTCTGAACTTAGTCTGAGCGATCTTGATTTTGTACTTAATAAAATGGATGAACCGCTTGCCGATTCATCTGTGTTACCTACATACCTGGTTTGCCAGCTAACACGGCAAGAAGTAACGGTAGCGCTGGGAGGGGACGGTTGTGATGAATTATTCGGAGGTTATAACAGTTATCAGGATCTCCTGGATTTTGAAAAGAAAAATATTTTATTTAAAAAGCCGGCATCAATCCTGTCAAAGCAACTTCCAATAGGCTTCAAAGGAAAACAATATACTTATTCCAATTCATTAAAGAGCAATTCTGATTTTATAAAAAGATCTAATTTTTTCAATGAAAGTGAATTAAAGCAAATTTTAAATCCGGAAATTTATAATAAAATTGATTCTAAAACATTTGCATTTCCGGAAGAATTGACCGGTGAAGACGGCATTGATACCATGACAAGAAATGACTTCAAACACTATATGTGTGATGATGTGCTCGTCAAGGTCGACAGGATGAGTATGCTGAATTCTCTTGAAGTGCGGGCACCTTGGCTTGACAGGGAAATCATTGAATTTGCTTTTTCCAAAGTACCATCCCATTTAAAAGTTACTTCAGAAAATAAGAAAATTTTACCAAAGTTATTAGCTAAGAAGATCCTTCCTTCAAAATTAGATTTAAATCGAAAGCAGGGTTTTTCAATACCTCTCAGTCAATGGCTTGCAGGAAGGTGGAAAGGTTATTTTGAAAATTATCTCAACTCTGCTCCCAGTAAATTATTTAGTCCGGATGTTCTTATGAAAATGTTGAATTCAGAAGGAAGCAAGTATTTCAATAATAGTCACAGGATATTTGCTGTTACTTCTTTATTGATCTGGCTTAAAAAATATAGTATTAAGTATTGAAAATCCTTCTCACAGGCGATTTTTTTTTTAGGATCTACCAGGATATAGTCAGTGAAACTCTGCGTGATCTCGGGCATCAGGTAATTGATTTCAGATATAAAGATTATATTAAAAGAGATCTGATCTCAAGATTTGAAAATAAATATACCGTGATAGGCCCTAAAGCAATAAGCATGAATAAGGCACTCAGGGATGTTGCAATTCACGAAAAACCTGATATTATATTGCTATGGAGGGCGACTTTGATAATCCCTGACACAATCAAATTTCTAAAAAAACAGTGTCGAATATTGGTCTCCTATAATAATGATGATCCATTTGGAAATCAATATTTAAACGGCACTTTAAGTCGAAAAAGGTTATGGAAATATTTTATTAAATCCATTCCTTTATTTGATATAAATTTTGTGTACCGTCCTTCTAATATAGACCAATATAACAAAGCCGGATCGAAAAATACCAAATTATTTTTACCATATTTTATAGCTGAAGAAGTAAACTCCATAGGTGATGTGGATAAAATATATGATGTAATATTTATCGGACACAATGAGGCGGATCGCTATGATTATATAAAATACTTAATTGAAATGGGTATCAATATCAAAGTGGTTGGAACATTCTGGCCGGATGATGTAGTGAACTCTGAGCATTTTCTTGCAACTTCGGTTAGGGATAAGGACTATTATGAATTATTGAAAAAATCGAAAATTTCTTTGGCATTTTTTTCCAAGTTAAATCAAGATGTTTATACAAGACGATGTTTTGAAATACCTGCAGCGGGAAATGTAATGTTATCTGAAACTTCGAAAGAAATAAAAGAACTATTTGAAGAAGGAAAAGAAGCGTTTTATTTTTCTACAAAAGAAGAAATGCTTGCGCTCATCAGGCAAATATTGGCAGATGAAAAATTGCAGGAAGATGTAGGAAGTGCTGCAAAAAAAAGGTCTGAACAGTCCGGATACGATGTAGTCAGCAGAACAGCGAAAATGATCAATGAAGTGGTTTTATTGATGGAACAGGAGCCGGAAATACATCTTAGAGAAGCATGAGGATGAATATAAGTTTGAGTTTGAAAAATAGGATGACGCTCCATATTATGGAGAAAATTATCCTGTTTTTAATAGGCTTTAGTTTATTTTTCTTTAAAAATGAATTACTCGACAGTTTCACGTCCGGCTACCTCCTTTTAAAGATTGGATTGGGATTGAATATCTATTTAATCATTAAAAGCAGAAAAATAAAACCGGTAGCAATCTTATTTTTATTTGCACTGACTTATCTATTGAATTTAATTGCCCTTTACAGAGATAACGTTGACATCAGTGGGGGTTATAATATATTTGACCGACTGGAATATTACAATAATACACTCTGGATCCATGTACTGTTCCTGTATAGTATTTCTTTATTTTTCCCTTTGATTAAAGAACGATTCTACCTTAAAGACAAACTTATTCCTGAGTTTTCAAGATTTTATTTTTGGATCACCTTTATTTTTATGGCCTTTATCGCTCTTTTTGGATACACTGGAGGAAGTATTTTAGAATCGGGAGGTTACGGAAATATGAGCTTGGAAGCAGCAGGAGGGACTTCAATTTTTGAATATTTTATAGTTTTGGTGCCGTTGATCTATATATTCTGCGGAAACAATAAATTATTTAAAACCCTTGCCACGGCTTTGATCCTTTATTATATTTATAAGGGACTTTCATTTGGCTTTAGAAATCAGGTCTTGCAATTGAGTTTGTTATTATTTGCTATGTTTGATAGTCCCAGGCTAAAATATTGGCAATTGATATTAATTAGTATAATTCCACTTTATTTACTTTTAATATATGGATCCATCAGATTAAATCCATTGATAATATTCACGGACAACATTAGCGATATACTTATGGAACCTATCAATAATTTTGGTTTTAATCTACTGGGAAATCAAAATGATATTTTTTATGCTTCCGTCAGGGTTTACGGATTTTTAGAGCAGGGTATTATAGATGCGGTAGATCGAATAGTCATAATCACTTCCAATATGCTTGCAATCATAGTACCATACTCTTATCTACCCGAAATGGCAAACATAGCCGGATACAGGCAGGCAGATTATGGGTCGGGAGGCGGAACTTTGATCAGTATGTATTGGTTCCTTTTCGCAGGATTACCCGGTGTTGTATTTATAGGCTGGTATCTTTCTTTTATCATAAAAAAGTTTACCACAACCTCCAATAAATACTTTCTCCTTTATTTCTTGTTAGTTCTGACCACCTATCCGCGTTGGTTTGGTTATAATCAGATCAGCTTATTCAAGATCAGTTTATATGGTGTATTGTATCTTTTGGTATTAGAATTTTTGAGTAGAATAATTAAATTGGTAACAAAAGACACACTTAACTCCGGAAACCTTGAAAAAATGAACAGTTAATGTGCGGTTTGTTTGGTAGTGTGGGAGTAGACCTTAATGAATTAAATGAGCAAAACGCACTTAATTGCTTAATTAAACGAGGCCCGGATCAACAAAAAACTTACACAGATAAAACAAATCTTGTAAAATTAGGACATACACGGTTATCTGTTATAGACCTTTCCGAGGATGGCAATCAACCTATGTCAACTGTTGATGGCCGTTATACAATTGTTTATAATGGCGAGATCTATAATTATAAAGAGATAAAAAGTAAAATAGGGACTGAATACCTATGGCGTACTCATTCAGATACGGAAGTTATTCTGGCATCATACATAAAATGGGGAGCTGAGTGTTTACATGAATTTCACGGCATGTTTGCTTTCTCGATCTGGGATAACATTGAAAAGAAATTATTCGCAGCGCGGGACAGATTGGGTGTTAAACCATTTTATTACACTCTCTATAAAAATGGAATTGTTTTCGCATCCAGACCAAAAGCATTCTTCAATTTAATTGCGGATTTCAAAAGCAGTATCAATAGACAGGCGATGAGATACTATCTGGAATCAGGTTATATCCCGTCATCACTTTCAATTTATAATGCAATAACCAAACTTGAGGCAGGGCACTACCTTGAATATACCTCAGGTGTTATAAATGTTTCACAATACTGGTCAGTTGATAAAATAAAAACAAATTATGAACTGGAAAATGTTCCTGAAAAAATCCTTGTTTCCAGGCTTGATGACCTTATAAATCAATCCGTAGAATGGCGAATGCATAGTGATGTCCCACTCGGCGTGTTTCTGTCAGGAGGGATAGATAGTTCGCTCATAGCAGGAGTGGTGGCTAAAAAAAGCAAAAATCAGATCAATACTTTCACGATAGGATTCAACGACAAAAGGTTTGACGAAAGCATGCACGCCGAAAATGTTTCATCCAATATTAATTCAAAACATTTTCATGAGATACTGAATGTAAATGACCTCATAGATCTTATTCCTACATTTTTTGAAGAATATGATGAACCCTTTTACGATTTTTCCGCATTTCCTATGATGGCCGCCTCCCGTCTTGCTTCCAGAGAAGTAATAGTCTGCCTGTCCGGTGACGGTGGCGATGAGGCATTCGGTGGATATCACTATTATCAGATCCTGCAGAAGTTTGATAAGATCTACAAATTTCCCTCAGCAATACGAGGTGTTGCTTCTTCAATATTAAAATATGGAAACAGGAATTTGGGAATGTTATCCAAAGCTATTTCATTTGATAACAGTGTTGAGGCTTTTGCTTATATACGCAGCGTTATCAAAAGCAATACCGATATTTTAAATTCCGATTTTTACAAGGATACTTCCTCTACGCAGGATTTATTTTCTGATAAATATAAAAATTTCGCGCAAAATATTTCTACAGTAGAAGCAGGTATGAGGCTTGATATCAATTATACACTTCCTGACGACTACCTAACCAAAGTAGACCTTTCTTCCATGGCTTTTTCAATAGAAGCAAGAGAACCCCTACTCGATCATTCAATCATTGAATGGGCAGCGACATTACCCATGAGTTGGAAAATAAGAAATTCAAAGAATAAATATTTATTACGACAATTGGCTTATAAATATGTGGACAAAGAAATACTGGACCGACCTAAAATGGGATTTAAAGTGCCGGTTTCACAGTGGTTAAAGAATGAATTAAGATCGTGGGCAGATACCTTATTGTTAGATGAATCTATAATGGAAAAATGTGGTTTAAATTACGCTGTCGTCCAAAAATTATGGAACGAACACATCAATGGTGAGAAAGACAATCATACTACCCTGTGGACCATTCTGGTTCTGCTGCAGTTCATGAAAGATAATATAGACAAAATAGAAACTCTTTGAAAATTGCTATTGATGCTTCTAATTTACACGATGGCGGGGGAATAACTCATTTGAAGGAATTACTTAATGTGTTCAAACATTACCCGGATCATGAATTTTTAATCCTGGTGGGACAGAATTCTGCATTTGAAACATTCAGTTCAGAAAATATAAAACTGGAAATTATTCCGGCATTTAATGGTAATGTATTTAAAAGAAATTTATGGTTGATCAGAAATTCTAAAAAATGGCTTGAACAACAAGAAGTCGATATTTTATTTAATCCCGGAGGAGGATATTTAGGAACTTTTAAACCTTATGTGACCATGTCGCGTAATATGTTGATCTTTCAAAAGGAAGAAAGGTCACGTTTTGGAATGAGCAGGATTTTCTACAAGCTCAAACTCCTGGAAATAGTCCATTCAAGAAGCTTGAAAAAGGCGAACGGTATCATTTTTATTTCAAAATTTGCAGAAAATTATATTTCAAAAATATTAAAATTTTTGCCAACAACAACTATCATACCTCACGGCGTATCTGATATATTTGATATAAAAAATAAAGCACAGTTTCCTATTGAGAATTATTCTACAAGTGATCCATTCAAATTTCTATATGTATCTATCATTGATTTTTATAAACACCATTGCGAAGTAGCCGAAGCAATAGCAATGGTTAGAAATGAAGGCTATCCGGTAGAAATTACTTTCGTAGGTGGAGCCAACCCACATGCATATAAAGAATTAGCCTTGATCTTGGACCAAATAGATCCAACTAAATCATTTATACATTACGTGGGTAAAAGGCCCTACGAGAATCTAAATCAATTATATAATGAGAGCAATGCCATAATATTTGCTTCCTCCTGCGAAAATATGCCTAATATATTGATTGAAGGGATGAAAAGTGGATTACCCATAGCGTGTTCTGACAGGCAGCCTATGCCCGAATTTCTAAAAGATGCCGGATATTATTTTGATCCTGATGACAAAAATTCGATTTATCTGGCAGTGAAATCTCTTATGGATCAGAGTGAAAAAAGAACTGAATTGGCTAAATTGTCCAAGGTCTATTCTAATGAATATCAATGGGAAAAATGTGGACAACAGACGATTGATTTTATCCGGTCTTTTGTTACAAATACAAATTCTTAAATGTGAAATTAATATCCAATAATTATTTTTCTTTCCTGTTGACTTGCTTCATTTTTCTTTTAAGTAATTCACTGCAAAGTCAGGTTTCTGTTAAAGATTTTGGAGCTGTAGGAAATGGTATTACAGACGATACGAAAGCAATTGAAAAAGCTATCGAATTTATAAATAGTACTATGATCAGCACTTTGCAACTCCCCAATAAATTAAAAACATCCTCTTACATTGGTTCAACTAAAACTTTAATTTTTCCGCAGGGTATATATGTGATTTCAAAGCCAATAATTCTGGGATCTTATGTCAATGTAACCGGCGAAAATGCAATTTTAATCGGAAATGATAATTTTAATAAGTCAACAAAAAATATTGCTTTTGATGCCGTAAGCTGGCAGACCAAAATAGAAGGAATGCAGTTCGTGGGGTTCAAAACGGCGCTAAAGATCGATAACAAAAATGTCGATATGGGTAAAATCAATATCAGTAATTGCAATTTTTACGACAATACCGTCGCCATTGATCTCAATGCTAAATCATCCATAACTATTATCGAAAATTGCAGATTTTTAAATAACTCAAAATCATTGAAAATTGTCAATGGTGACCGGGTCATATTCACAAAAAACTGGATAACAGCCGGACCACTTTCAGGTGAACATGACGCAAATATAATTAACTACGGTATTCTCTCTTTTACTGAGAATCTCTTAGTACCATTGTCACCAAAACCGGGAGCTGTAGAACCCGCCTGGATAAACAATTATGGATCTGTTAGTGCTGAAGGAATAAGGCAGGGTGGGGAACCCGGTTCATACACCCTGATTAATAATTTTGCTGCCTTCGAAAAAAATTATCCTGTAATACCAAATTTTGTTGTAGTAAAAAATTCTGATTGTTATGCCTCCTACAAAATAGGTAATACCTTCGAACCGGCTGTAATAAGATTGATCGAAATGCCCAATCAGATAGTTCTTGAGGATATCAGAGGTGCAGTGGATGCGAAATTGATCACGCATTCATACAAAAAAATAAAAAATCCTTCTAACTGGTCACGGCAATTTACATCTCATAGCAAAATAATTAAAATCAGAGTTTCAAATATAATAGGAGGCATTGAAGAAAATACAGGCGATATTTTACCTGATTATTTAAAGTCATTTGCAGAAACCGATAGTTATCAGCTTGCAAGGTCTAAAAACTCTATTCAACAGGAAGTGGTTACTCCTCTCCCGAATAATAAAAGAGCCAAACCCGGCATGGTGGCCACTTATGATTACGAATTCATGTTAAATGATCTCTATGCAAATTATTTATTTTCATATTCCGGCAATCCAAATGTGGATGGTTCAGGACATTACAATGGAGGACTTGTCTTTTGTTTGAAAAATAATGGAGTGTACCATAATGGAAAAGTCAGCCACCAATTGATCACATCTGTCATTAATAATGTAAGAGGAGAAGAAAATGGGATTAACAAACCCTACAAATTTAATGTTATTTGGAAATCGACAGGCACAGCATATAAATCAACAAATGATAACAATAATCTTGTAGTAATAACTATTGAAAATTCAACCGGAGCTGAGAGGATTAATGTTGTCAATCTGAATACTATAAAATAATTATATGCTGATCCGCTTCTAATTATATTGATAAAAGTGAACTCATATTAATTGATTTTATCAGGACCAACTTACCCTTTATTATATATATTTTTAAAAATCACATCAGCATTAAAAGAAAATGCAAAACAATTTATAAATTATCATGGGAAAGGAAATTGAAGAAGTAAAAGATTTTTGGAATGAGGCATCATGCGGTGAAGAACTATATCTAAAGGGAAATGAACTAAAAGAACAGTTTGAAAATCAATCAAAGATCAGATATCAATTAGAACCCTATATCTTAAGTTTTGCAGAATTTGAGAAGTGGAAAGGCAAGAAAGTACTTGAAATAGGTGTTGGTTTGGGAGCTGATCATCAAAAATGGGCAGAAGCCGGTGCTATTCTGACAGGTGTAGATCTCACTGAAAGAGCTATTGAATATACTTCCGAAAGATTCAAAATATTTAATTTAAACTCTGATTTAAAAGTTTCAAATGCAGAGGATCTTCCCTTTGGCGATAACGAATTTGATCTCGTTTATTCCTGGGGTGTAATTCATCATAGCCCGGATACTAAAAAAGCTGTTGCAGAAATACACCGCGTTTTAAAAAAAGATGGTTCTGCAAGAATAATGATTTATTATTCTAAAAGTTTAATAGGGTACATGTTGTGGTTGAGGTACGGTCTATTCAAATTCAGGCCTTCCGTATCGATGAAAGAAATTTATTCAAAATATTTGGAAAGTCCCGGCACTAAAGCATACAATCTGGAAGAGGCTCGTGAACTATTTGCTGAATTTAAAGATGTGGAAATTGATACCGTATTAACTCATGGTGACCTTCTTTCATCCAATGCAGGTCAAAGACACACGGGTTTGATGTTAGATATAGCAAGAAAGATATACCCTAGAAATCTTATAAAAGCACTTTTTCCTAAAAATGGGTTATTTATGATGATCAAACTGAAGAAATAAAACCATGTGTGGAATCATAGGAATTATTGATCAAAAAGCAGACTCCATGATAAGGGCTGCCACTGACATTATTGCACACCGTGGTCCGGATGATCATGGGTTCTATAATTATGAAAATCTTGCATTTGGCCACAGAAGGCTCTCGATCCTTGATCTGAGCGAAAGAGGCCATCAACCCATGCACAGCCCTGATGGAAGATATACTATAATATTTAATGGTGAAATGTATAATCATCTTGAACTAAGATCAGAATTATTACATGATATTACTTTTAAAAGTAGTACTGATACAGAGACAATTCTTCATGGTTATATTAAATATGGAAAAGAAATATTTTCCAGGCTGAACGGGATTTTTACTTTCAGCATTTTTGATAATTTAAATAAAGATCTGGTAATAGTAAGGGATCACTTTGGAATTAAGCCTCTATATTATGCACATACCGGCAATTCTTTGTTTTTTGCCTCTGAATTAAAAGCCTTAATTAAACTGGATTTTGACCGGACTATTGACATTGAAGCTTTAAGCAGGTACATATATTATTTATATAATCCGGGGGAACAAACTCCATTTAAACATGTAAAAAAACTTAAACCCGGACATTTTATAACTATCAATATTGAGAACCCTTCAATAATTAAAATTGAAGAATTCTATGAAATTCCATTTACCGGAAATTATTCTGAAAAATCAGAATCTACACTGATCGGTGAATTGCAGCAACAACTCAAAAATTCTGTAGAAAGGCAATTACTTTCAGATGTTCCTGTAGGATTTTTCCTTTCAGGTGGTCTGGATTCATCAGCTATTGTCGCAATGGCTAGAGAGTTACATCCCGCTAAAGACATTAATTGCTATACCATTAATACGGGTGGCGGTTTTGATGGATTCTCAGATGATTTGAAATACGCCAAAATTTGCGCTAAGCATCTTAATGTCGATCTCGAGATTGTGGACGCTGACATTAATATTGTTGATGATTTTGACAAAATGGTCTGGCACCTGGATGAACCACAAGCCGATGCGGCCCCTTTGAACGTACTTGCCATCAGCAAAAGAGCACGAGAAAAAGGAGATATTGTATTATTAGGTGGAACTGCGGGAGATGATCTTTTCTCAGGATACAGAAGGCACCAGGCTTTAAATTATGAAGCAATATTGAATAATATTCCCGGTTTTGCCTGGAAAGGGCTGAATGCTTTGGCATCAATAATGCCTTCAGATAATGGTAAAATAAGGCGATTTAAAAAAATTGCCGCACAATCCGGCAAAAGTCCGGTGGATCGAATGGCAGGATACTATGGATGGATGGAGCATAAAGAAGTTATTAAATTATTTAAAAAAGAATTTCAGGGAAATCTGGCAAATCAAAATCCTGATAAATTATTTAAAGAAAGTCTGGACAATATTCCATTAGAGCAGAATAATTTAAATCAAATGCTTTATTGGGAAATGAAGTATTTTCTCCCCGACCATAATCTAAACTACACTGACAAGATGAGTATGGCCGAAGGTATCGAAGTTCGCGTACCTTTTCTGGATAAGGACCTTGTAGAATTTAGCACCACGCTTCCTCCGGGTTTGAAAATGAAAGGCAAGACAACTAAATATTTGTTGAAAAAAGCAATGGAAAAATACATTCCAAACGAGGTGATATACCGTCCTAAAACCGGTTTTGGAGCACCTGTAAGGAAATGGATCACAGAAGACCTGGATGAAATGATCAGGACCCGTTTGTCCAAAAAAAATCTGGATAAATGGGGTATTTTCGAACATGAAGCAGTTTGGCAACTCATAGAAAATAATAAGACCGGAAAGATTGATGCTTCGTATTCAATCTGGTGCATCCTGGCCATTAATTCGTGGCTCGACCAGTTTGCATAATTTTAAAATAAAAGAATAATAAATTATAATTGAAACAAATCGTACAAGATCTGAAATCCGGAAATACCATCCTGGAGGACGTCCCGGTGCCGGAAGTGAGAAGTGGGTGCGTACTTATCAAAACTCACAGGTCCTTAGTTTCCCTGGGAACTGAACGGATGCTTGTGGAATTTGGAAAGGCCGGTTGGATCAATAAAGCAAGGCAGCAACCGGACAGAGTCAAACAAGTCATACAGAAGATCAAGACGGATGGCCTCAAACCAACCATGGATGCAGTCTTCAGAAAACTTGGTGAACCTTTACCTTTGGGATATTGCAATGCAGGTGAAGTTATAGCTGTAGGTTCCGGGGTCAGTGGACTTGCAATTGGCGACAGAGTTATTTCCAATGGTAATCATGCTGAGGTCGTATGTGTGCCGGTCAATCTGGTTGCTAAAATACCTGAAGGAGTAAACTATGATGAAGCAGCATTCACTGTGATCGGAGCGATAGGACTTCAGGGGATCAGGTTGGTGCAACCTACCTTTGGCGAAACAATTGTTGTTACCGGACTTGGCCTTATTGGTCTGATGGCAGCCCAACTATTGAATGCCAATGGGTGCAGGGTAATTGGACTGGATTTTGATCCCACTAAAGTTACACTGGCCAAATCATTAGGCATCGAAGCAATATTGGTTGATGAAAATTCAGACCCGGCTTCAATAGTTATGTCCATGACCGCAAATATCGGTGCAGACGGCGTCTTGATCACCGCTTCAGCGTCATCAAATGACGTCATCAGCCAGGCAGCTAAGATGAGTAGAAAAAGGGGCCGCATTGTGTTGGTTGGCGTGATAGGACTTGATATTCAACGGGCAGATTTTTATGAGAAAGAATTAAGTTTTCAGGTTTCCTGCTCTTATGGCCCGGGGCGATATGAAGATGACTATGAGCAAAAAGGAATGGATTATCCTATCGGATTTGTAAGGTGGACAGAACAACGCAATTTTGAAGCAGTTTTGCAGGCAATTTCCAAAGGATCGATCAATGTAAATGCTCTTATAACAGAAGTAATCGATCTTGATAATTATCAGGAAATATATGGCGATATGTCAAATAGTCGTTCGATTGCATCCATACTCAAATATAAGGGTGAAGTAAATCTTAAAGGAACAGCAATTCGCATTGATTCGAATGAATTCCAAAAAACCAATGGTACAATCGGAGTTATCGGTGCAGGCAATTTTGCAGGTGCTACAATTGTACCTTTATTAAAAGAATTAAATGCAAATATTAAATACATTGCAAGTGCAAAAGGACTTTCCGGTACCACACTTGCTAAAAAATATAGGGTGCCTTTTTCCACGAGCAGATATCAGGATATTCTTGAAGATAATGATGTAAATGCAGTAATTATAACTACAAGACATGGAGCTCATGCTGGCCAGGTTATTGAAACTTTGAAAGCAGGTAAGGATGTATTTGTAGAGAAACCATTGGCATTGAACCTGGAAGAGCTGGAATTAATAAAAACTACTTATTTGACAAGTGGAAAAACATTAACCGTAGGATTTAACAGACGATTTTCACCATTTTCAATTGCAGCAAAAAATTTACTCAATGAAGCACCGATGCAAATAATTGCCACAATGAATGCAGGATATATACCTGAAAATAGCTGGGTTCATGATATGGAATCGGGTGGCGGCAGGATCATTGGGGAAGCCTGCCATTACATTGACCTCATCTCCTATCTCACAGGAAGTTCCGTAGTAAAAGTTATCATGAATGCTATGGGAAATCATCCTGACGCACAGACAGACAATGCTTCAATACTTTTGAAATATAAAAACGGATCGACCGGGGTAATTAATTATTTCTCCAATGGAAGCAAGGCTTATCCAAAGGAAAAAATAGAGATCTATTCTCAACAAAAGAATATACTCATCGATAACTTCAGAAACGCTGAATTCATAGGATATTCTAAAGGCAAAATGAGTAAAACACAAGATAAGGGACATCATGAACAATTCAAAAGGTGGAACGAAAGTATAAAAAACGGTGGTGCCCCTATCATACCTTTTGAAGAATTGTATAATACATCCAGAGCCGCGATTCTGGCGGTGGAATCGCTGAAGACGGGAAG
>JAYUWT010000221.1:0-4871 GCA_043753405.1 Saprospiraceae bacterium
TGCGATTAACAGTGGCAGCATAAATTTTTACTAGTACTTCATCTTTTTTGGGCGTAGGTTTTTCGACTTCCGATACCTTAACTACTTCCGGAGGACCATAATTAGAGTAAACAATAGCTCTCATCATTTCTGTTGCCATTTTGTAAATTTTGCCGAAGATACTTATTGAAATCGAAGAATGTTATATCAAGAGATTTGATATTTATTATTTAATTAATAAAATAAAGTATTTATTCAATTCCTGATTTTGACTGTCCTTTTTGTTTTCGCACTCTTTCGGGCAGCGTCAAGTATCTCCATAACGATCATATTGTTTTCCAGAGAAGACAGATCAAAAGCTTGAAGTTTTATCTCATTGTTTATCAAACCTGCAAAAAATGCAAATGGGTCATCATATGGTTTCAGGCGCTCTCCAAGCTTAAAGGATTCTTCTTTGAATCCATCATAACCTTCACTGATCCGAAGCCGGATATCATAACGATTATCAGCATAAATAACTCCATTCAATCCATAGATTTCCATGTCTTTTCGACCGATCGGCCAGTCCCACGAAGGTTGAATGATGGCATTTGCATCGTCGTAAGTCAGAATTAAGGTAGCATCATCATCGACATAAGGGTTATTTTCTGCTTGCAATTGCTGAGTTACAGCAGTTACTGTTTTAGGTTTTCTGCCATTCTGAAGCCAGGTTATTAGATTTACTCCATAACACCCAAAATCCATGATAGCCCCGCCCCCATTATGAACCGGATCTGTCAGCCATTCTAAAAATTCTTCATTGACACCTATTTTTTTAGGTCCTTTGTGTCCATCTCTGACAATCACTTTACGCATATCACCAATCGAGCCATTTTTTAATAATTCATATGCCTTATGCGTAGTGGGATACCAGGTGGTTTCGTAATTGGTCAATAAATGAATCCTATGTTTCAAGGCCAGGGCTTCCATTTTTTTGGCATGTTTGAGGCTAACTGCCAAGGGCTTCTCGACCATAACATGAATACCTTTTGGTGCACAGACCTCCACTATTTTTAAGTGATCATAAATGGTACCAAATGCTGTCACGGCCTGGGGATGGGTACGAGTGATCATTTCTTCCAGAGTATTAAATACCAGGTCCATGGAATATCCATGTTGAGCTGAATATCTTTTTGCCAGGTCGTGGTTTGGTTCTACAATTCCTACAATTTTAATATCGTCGCTGTTTTTTCTGCCTAGGATCCAGTGAACATGAGTATGGGTAAGGCCAATAACTCCAATGCGAATAGGTTGGTTTTGAGCAAAAGAATAGCTTAACTCAATGAACAATATTGCAAAAATGATTATATATTTTCTATCCATAGTTCCATAAATTATAAGTCCAACAAGATACCACAAAAGTAGAAAGTATAAATCACAAATCAGAATTCAGTTGTTAATTTAGGAAACAGAGAAAGTACATGATTTGGTTAAGAAGTTAAGAGGTTAAGGAGTTAGGAAGTGAGAAGGACGTTTAGATTAATTGTATCATTCTATAACTCAAACATCGTTTTGGAACGTCAATCAACATTCAAAATTCAACGCTGGCGCGAGTTTTTAACTCGTGCCCTTAATACCGTAAATCTTCAATTTATTCTTAAATCTTTCTTTCCCGATAATATTATCTTTAATTTCAAATTTAAAACTTCGGACTGATGAGTACCAAATATAAATTTTACAATCCGTCAGGAGATTATTTTGTTTCTTTAGTAGTAACAGACAGGATAGATGTCTTTACTAGAAAAATACATAAAGACATTGTGGTTCAAAACCTCAATTATTGTCCAGCGAGTATATATATTAAATATTAATATTTGGAAGAATTGAATGGAGATGATGGCAGAAATTATTTAATGGCAGAGTTTAAATTCGCGCCAACGGTGCAATATTACCTATTACCAATTACTTATAACTTATAGTCCGGGATAACTGAACCCTGATGTCTCGGGTTATGGGAGAATGCAAACTTTTCAAATTGGTTCGCTCCTGGTGAATTAGATAATGAGTTTGGTTAAATTCCCAAGAGGGCATTATTACCTATTATCAATTACTTATTACTTATAATCCGGGATAAAAGAACCCTGATGTCTCGGGTTATGGGGGAATGCAAACTTTTCAAATTGGTTCGCTCCTGCGTCGCTGTGTCTTTTCCCAAATATTAAAATTTAAAAGCGAGCTTTTATTTTAATATTTGGGAAAATACACTTTGAACCAATTTTAAAAGTTTGCGGAGAGACAGGGATTCGAACCCCGGGACCTGTTACAGTCAACAGTTTTCAAGACTGCCGCATTAAACCACTCTGCCATCTCTCCAGTACTCTCTTTCCAAGAGTCCGCAAAGGTATATTATTATTTTAAAAAACCAAGTGCAACAAAATAATTATTTTTTACTGTATTTTTCTCCTACAAAGTCCCAATTAATCAACTTCCAGAAGTTTGCTATATACTCAGGACGTTTGTTCTGATATTTAAGATAATATGCATGTTCCCAAACATCAAGACCTAACAAAGGCACTCCTTTATACCCAAATTTAGTCATCAAAGGATTGTCCTGATTTGGAGTAGAATAAACATATAACTTTCCGTTTGCTCCTTTTACCAGCCATGCCCACCCTGAACCAAATCTTTTTTCTGCAGCCTCATTAAATTTACTCTTGAATTTTTCAAATGAGCCAAAATTATTATCTATTGCTGTAGCCAAAGCTCCCGACGGTTTACCATTGCTATTGGGTGACAGACTCTGCCAAAACATGGAATGGTTATAATGACCACCTCCATTGTTGCGGATGTCTTTGTCCGACTCATTTGCCATACTGCATATTTTCTCAAGAGAATACCCTGCGGCCGGCTTTCCATCTATAGCTTTATTTAGTTTATCAACATAGGACTGGTGATGTTTTGTGTAATGAATTTCCATTGTCTCTGCGTCAATATTCGGTTCCAATGCATTGAATGCATAGGGTAACTTAGGTAAACTAAATTTTCCCGCTTCCGGATAAGTAGATTCAAAAACCGATCCTTCTTCAAAGTCCGGAGTGCTGCCGGCAAATAATAGTCTTGAGGTCATGATTCCAACGGAAGCTAATCCCATTTTTTTAAGAAAATTTCTCTTGTCCATATTTAGGAGTTTAAATGATAAATCAATAGTATTCTCTTTTTAAAGGACTTATAAATTCAAATAGTTCAACCTTTTTCATATAAAATTATTTAATTGCTTGTTAAATAATTAGACTTCAATCTATTAAGTTTATTCTTAATGTTCTTCGCAAAAAATAATCCGCAGAAAATAAAATAATTTTATCTTTGCCATCCGAAACACGGTGATTGTAGCTCAGTTGGTTAGAGCGTCGGTTTGTGGTACCGAAGGTCGGGGGTTCGAGACCCCTCATTCACCCTTAAAGCTGCTGGCATTTGCCGGTGGCTTTTTTATTTTAATTGATTAGATTTGTCAATTCTTTTAAAAAGTATATTTTTGAGCAATATTAAAAAACAGAAATGGCAGAAGTAATAATGATGCCCCGCTTAAGTGACACTATGGAAGAGGGGAATATAGTCGGTTGGCTGAAGAAAGTTGGGGACAAAGTCAGCCCAGGAGATATCCTGGCTGAAGTGGAAACGGACAAAGCAACCATGGAACTGGAAAGTTTTTACGAAGGTACTCTTTTACACATTGGAGTCCCTGAAGGAACCATTGCTGTAGGCGCACTATTGGCCATCATCGGTAAAGAAGGAGAAGATATTTCTGCTCTGTTAAATTCAAGTTCTAACGGCTCTAAAGCCTCAGACGAGACCCCTAAGGATACTAAAGGCCAACCTGAAGAACCCACCAATGTCCAGGATACTTCAGGACAAGAATCAGGAAAAACGCCTTCATCAGGATCAGAGATTACGGAAACAACAGAAAAGGCAACTTTAACCGAAGATAACAGAATAAAAGCAAGCCCTTTGGCTAAAGCCATCGCAAATGAAAAAGGGATCGATTTGTCACAAGTCTCAGGAAGCGGTGACGGAGGACGCGTGATCAGACAGGATGTGGAAAATTATACCGGAAAAGAGCAAACTGATTCTTCCGCAAGCCGGCAACCGATTTCTCCGGATGTTGCTTTTAAAGATATACCTCTGACACAGATCAGAAAAACTATTGCACGCAGATTGGGTGAAAGTATGTTTACTGCGCCCCATTTTTACCTTACGCTTGAAGTGGATATGGAAGCTTGTATTCAAGCAAGGGAAGTGTTAAACAATTCTGATGATGTAAAGATCTCATACAATGATTTAGTTGTAAAGGCAGTAGCAATGGCACTTGTGAAGCATCCTCAGGTAAATTCATCCTGGATGAATGATTTTATAAGAGAAAATTATGTAGTTAATGTCGGAGTTGCAGTAGCAGTGGGTGAAGGACTAATGGTTCCTGTGGTTAAAAATGCAAATTTCAAATCACTTTCAGAGATAAATAATGAAGTCAAAACTCTGGCAGGTAAGGCGAAAGATAAAAAACTAGGACTAGAAGAAATGCAGGGCAACACTTTCACTATTTCTAACCTTGGAATGTTTGACATTGAAGCTTTTACAGCGATCATCAATCCTCCTGACGCATGTATCCTGGCAATAGGGACCATAGTTGAGAAACCCGTGGTTAAAAATGGCGTTGTAGTTCCCGGCAATACGATGAAAGTAACCTTATCATGTGACCATCGGGTCGTAGATGGTGCTGTTGGAGCCAGATTCCTTCAGACGTTTAAGATGTATATGGAGAATCCGGTTACTATGCTTCTATAAGGATTTCCAGTAAAAAATTGAAAAACCCTTTGAATTTGATTTAAAGGGCTTTTTGATTTAGATTACTTACCTAA
>JAYUWT010000222.1:0-4858 GCA_043753405.1 Saprospiraceae bacterium
ATGCTCCTGCTCCCACTTCAAGGTCATTGGTCTTCCTGCAAATAACACTAGCACTAAAGGTTTATTCAATTTAACCAGTTCCATCAACAAAACCTTCTGAACATCAGGAATATCAAGATCAGTCCGGCTACTGCTTTCTCCGCTAAATTCTGCCGTTTCTCCAAGTGCAGCGACAATTACATCAGATGATTTTGCTATTTCAAGAGCTTCTTTCATGAGTTCTTCATCCGTTCTTTTATCTCTTCCAATAGATTTACCAAACATGGTAGCCCGCTCTTCAAGTTTTTCATCTTTGGAGAAATTAGACCCCTTTGCATATTTTATTTCAACATTGGAGCCCACCATTTCAGCAAGGCCTTTTCGCAATGAAGTAGCTTTTTCCCCGACCGCCGCTACTGACCAGGTTCCGGTCATATTCTCTTTAGCATCAGCAAGAGGTCCTATCAAAGCGATCGAACCTGATTTTTTTAAGGGTAGGATATTCCCTTCATTTTTCAAAAGCACAAAACTTTGTGCGGCTATAGCTCTGGCAATTTTTCTGTTATCTGCAGTGAAAACTTCTTTGTTAACTCTGGAAGGGTCGCAATATTTATATGGATCTTTGAATAATCCTAATTTATATTTGGCTGTGAGCACATTTCTGCAAGCCATGTCTATTTCTGCCTGAGTGACTTTCCCTTCTTTCAATGATTTTGCAAGCGTGGTTAACAATCCTTCACCTACCATATCCATATCTATTCCGGCTTTTAGAGCCAGAACACTGGCAGATTTCAGATCTCCCATTCCATGGTCACTCATTTCATTAATACCTGTATAATCAGTTACTACAAAGCCTTTGAAACCCCATTGTTTTCTTAATACATCCGTCATTAGCCACTTATTTGCTGTTGCCGGAATTCCATCTACTTCATTAAATGATGCCATGACACTTCCCACTCCTGCATCTACTGCTGCTTTATAAGGCAGAAAATATTCATTATACATGCGGATCCGGCTCATATCGGTTGTGTTATAATCCCTGCCTCCTTCTGCCGCACCATATAAAGCAAAATGTTTAACACACGCCATTATATGATTATTCTGAGTTAAATTTCCCTGATATCCTTTCACCATAGCTTTTGCTACCCGTGCCCCTAAATAGGGATCTTCGCCACTTCCTTCAGAAATTCTTCCCCAACGTGGATCTCTGCATAGGTCAACCATCGGAGAAAAAGTCCAGTTGATACCTGAAGCACTTGCTTCAATAGCTGCAATGCGTGCACTTTGTTCTATTGCGATCATATCCCAGCTGCATGAAAGACCTAGAGGAATTGGAAATACAGTCTCATATCCATGGATGACATCCATACCAAAGATCAAAGGGATCTTGAGTCTGCTTTGTTCGACGGCAACTTTCTGGACGTCCCTTATTTTTTCTACTGATTTGATATTGAACAGCCCTCCAACCTTGCCGGCCTTGATCTTGGCACCAATGTCAGAACTGTTCGCAGAACCTGTAGTGATGTCCCCGGCACTGGGCAGATTGAGCTGACCAAGTTTTTCTTCAACGGTCATTTTTGCCATCAGCGCGTCGATGAAGACCTTCATGCGGTCGGGCTTACCCTGTTGTGCACTTAAAGATGCCGTAAATACTATAAGGCAGCAAACAATTAGCCCATTCAATTTAACCATATATGTTTTTTTTGAATGCTAAATATATGAATTATCTTTTTATCTGGTATTTATTTGAATTCACAATAAATAATAAAATCGTTTACTTAGAATGATTAAATTTGATTTTCTCTTTTGTATACAATTCAGGTTCTAATGAAAAATATCTACTTTTTTATTTCCTTTTTATCAATTCTCTCCTGGCCTAATTTCAGTGGGATAACGACTGCTCAAAACAGCTGGCGCTTTGCTGACGACGCTCCCACAGCCACGAGATTTGATGATATTTATTTTACGAATGACTCCACAGCTTTTATAGGTCAGGACGGCGAAATATATAAATCAATCGACCGGGGTGAAACGTGGCAGGAAATAGGAGAATTGCCACACAATGCCTACATAAGAAGTATAGAATTTATTGATGACAATGTCGGATTTATCGGCACCATATTTGATGATGTGGGAGGCAAAGGATTTTACACTACCACTAATGGAGGTATTAGTTGGACCAGAATTGACAATAAGGTTACAGGTGGTATGTTCGGCATTTGCGGTTTGGACCATATTGGTAGTACGATCATTGGGGTGGGAATCTACTCCGAGCCGGCCAAGTTTTATATTTCAAAAGATGCAGGGGCAAGTTGGGTAAGTAAAACCGTTACCGAAGCAGCAGCACTTGTGGATTGCCACATGATCAATGACTCCACCTATCTCGTAGCAGGAAGTTCTAATCCGGAGCGCAGGGCAAATATCCTCAAAACTACAGACTGGGGTGCTACCTGGACTCAAGTGGCACATTCCGGTGCACCTACCTCTTATTGCTGGAAACTATCACTCGATAATAACTTATTTGGCCTGGCTTCCATCGAATTCAGCAATACTGCTTTTGTGACCCAGGATCAGGGAAATTCGTGGGAAGAAATCTTTATTAATGAAAATGCCGGTGCACTCAATTTCGGTGGGACAGCATTTTTAAACAACAATATCGGATGGGTAGCCGACCAATGGAATCCCGGTATTTATGAAACAATTGATGGAGGAAATAACTGGAATTATCTTGATTTTGGCTCTGCCATCAACAGGATCAAAATCCTGGATAATAATACTGCTATTGCTGTAGGTAAGACGGTTTATATATATGACCCGATCAGATTAGGAACATCCGCACCCAAAGAAGAAACAGTGTTCCATTCGATGACTATCAACCCGAATCCGGCAAAGGATGTTTTGAATATTTCACTGAATATTTTTCAGCATACTGCTGTCAGATTAGATCTTATGGATCAGAACGGAGCATTGATCCGGGAATTATTCGGTTCCTCTTTAGATAAAGGATTCTGGTCAAAACAATACAACATTGACAATCTGAAACCCGGAAATTATTTTGTGTGGTTGCGCACCAATGAAGGGCATATGGTTAAGAAGATTGCTATTATTGGTAATGATTAAAGTGTCTAAGTAAATAATATTATTTATTATTGACCTTGCTGAACTAAGTATAATTTAAAAAGAACTAAAAAAAGAGACAAAGCCACTCATTTTGGTCGGATTGGTCTGATGATGTAGAACATATAAAGGAGTTAGCACTCATTTTATGATGACACTTTTTCATAGACACTTTTTCGGTAGACAAATATTTAAAACGACACGACAATGTATCCAATCAGATTAGGTTACGAGGCAGCAAAAAAACGTATAGACAAATTAATTAAAAACGGACACCATTCTGAAAGTTTAGTGACTTCTGTTTTTACAGCGGAGAAAACTATCCGTAGGACATTGCGACAGTTAATTGTTTCAACTGGTTTTAAAAGCATTATTGCTAACAAAATAATCGGACGCTACAATGGAGTTTTCCAACTTATTGACGCTTGGGAGCTTTATGACCCACAACATAGAAAACTAACTGCTGTTATTTCAGCAAGCGACATTCAGACAATCAAGGACGCTGCACAAAAGAGAAATAAATTAATTCACGGAGAACAAGTGTTTAAACTTGATTTGTGTAAAGACGAAACTAAAAAAGTTCTTACCGCCCTTGACAAAATTAAAAAGCAATTTGACCAAGAGTATAGTTACAGTGGGTGGACAAATATTTCCGTAAGAAAGAAAAGTGCATTACACACAGACCCTAAAGTTAAAAACCGCAATCAGACAGACAATTCCAAAAAATAACAACAATGTTTTGTACTTATCAATTTTACTCAGCCTCCGGACTAATTTTAGACATAGTTGGCATTTTATTTCTATTTAAATATGGACTCCCAAGCTTGATAAAAGAACACGGAGGCGGACTTTTACTTGAAGAGAATTCTGAAGAGGAAAAAACAAGAATTGCCGACAACAACAAAATAACTAGACGAGCTTATCTCGGTTTGACACTTTTGCTTATCGGTTTTTTGTTTCAGTATATCGGGACACTTTTATCGGTAGGCAAATAACCAAATGGCGGACAAACACTGACGACTATGACGAAAAGAAAAACGAGTGCTAACAGCACATTTGCAATAGGCGGGGTTTCGTGCTCGGCAGACAGTATTGTGGTTACAGAAAGTTCTGTGCTCCGAATGAACATTTGTGCTAAAAAGCCCGCCCATCGCAAATCTGCAAACCGTTATGAGCAATTAATATGAAACTAAAAGCGGGAGATGTTTTTAAAATCAGGACTAGCATAGGTTTCGGATTCTTGCAGTATCTGGAAACAGACAATTTGGGAATTGATTATGTTCGGGTATTAGAACCGATTTCAATAAATGGAGAAATAACACAAGCGGGCATAGATCAAATTGAAAGATGGAGTATCGGATTTCCATTAAAAGCAGCTGCAAGGAAAAAAATTGTGGTAATGGTCGGTAATTTTGAAATACCGAAAACATTTGTCAATTCCGAATTTGCTCGAAACGAACACAATATTCGAGGAGAGTTTCTTGGATGGCATATTGTACATAGATCAACACTTAAGAGAGAATTGAAGCAAGACTTGGACGAGAAGGACTTAAAACTATCACCACATGGAATAATGAATGATACGTTAATTGTCGAACGAATGGAACAAAATTGGAGATTGGAAAAATGGAAATAACTGCTCATAACAGCACATTTGCAATAGGAGGGGTTTCGCCCTCCGCAGATCAGTCGCGGCTGATGGTAGCCGAAAGTTTTTTTCTCCGCATCAAAATTTGTGGTAAAAATCCCGCCCATCGCAAAT
>JAYUWT010000223.1:0-4843 GCA_043753405.1 Saprospiraceae bacterium
GGCTGAATTCAGAAAAATGAAACTGAAATACAATATTCAATTTTATTTTGGCTAATATTAAATGCTTTGTTTGGATCTGTTGTTCTGGATACGGACTCTTCAGTCATGTAGATTATTGAATTATAATCATGGTCCATGATAAACTTTGCATTGATCTTATATAACTCCAGCAAGAGGAAATATTCCTGATTGGATGTTTTATTTGTATCAAAATAATTAACTTTTTTTAATGGTTCTAATTTCCATAGGTTGGCATGGGTCCTTCCGAGCGTTGAATTTATTAATCCAAGAATTATATCTTTTTCCGGTGCAATCTTTTGGAGGTATTCATATTCTTTTTTTTCTTTATTTAAAATATACCTTATTGCTCCGGAATATATGACATCAGCATCCGGGTGGATGGTTATTATTTCAATTTGCTGATTTATTTTATCGGGAAGGAGTTCATCATCCGCATCCAAAAGTTGTATCCAATCTCCCGTGGCATTTTTCAGGCCAGTATTCCGCGCAAAATTTGAACCCTGTTGATTTTCATAAAGGACCTTAATCAAAGTTGGATTTTTCAATGCAAATGACTCTGCAAGTTCCAGAGTTTTATCAGTAGAGTTGTTATTTACAATAATTATCTCAGAAGGCAGATAACTTTGTTGTAAGATACTATCAACAGCTCTTTCAAGTGTATTAACACAATTGTATGCCGGAATTATTGCACTCACCTTAATATGATGGTTATTCATGTCAATAATTTTGCAGTCTTACCATTTTATTAAACAATTCTGAAGTTCGATTCAGTTCTTCGAAACTTCCGGTTTGATCGATCCGCCCTTTATTTAACAGGATGATTTGATCTGCATTTTTAATAGTTGATAATCGATGTGCGATAACTACAAGGGTAGTTTTACCCGCTAAACTATCCAGATTGCTTTGGATAATAGACTCTGTTTCAGAATCCAATGATGAGGTGGCTTCATCAAGAATAATTATTTCTGTTTTTCTGAATAATTCTCTTGCAATTGCAATTCTTTGTTTTTGCCCACCCGATAAGATTATGCCATTGTCCCCTACTATAGTATCTTCTTTTTTTGGATGGTGAGATATTAAATTGCGCAATTGTGTAAGATCTACAATGGAATTAAATTGTTCGAGATTTGCCGGATCCTTATCGCACCACAGAGTAATATTATTATAAAAACTATCATTAAAAACTACCGGATCCTGAGAAACATAGCCCACTTTATTTCTATATGTATTGATATTGTAATCAGCCAGTTCCCGGTCATCAATCATAATGGAACCTTTGGCAGGTGGAATTAAACCTGAGATCACTGAAGCTAAAGTTGATTTTCCGGCACCACTTTTACCTACTAAAGCCACCATAGTATTTTTGTGAATATCCAGGTCTAAATCATGTAATATTTGATATTCATTGATATTAATATCCACACCTCTGAATTTTATTTCATTGTTAAATGATTTGAATTCAATAGCATTCGTAAATTCTTTGGACTCTTTTAACACTGCCTGGGTCTTCATAATATTATCAATACTACCTGAGAATTGTGTAAAACTTTGCCAATTGGATTGCGCCAGTAAAATAAAATTTAATGTCCTGTAGAATAGCAACAATGAATAAATAATAAAGGTATTGATCTGGCCGGTTAAATTATATTGTATTATTATCACCAGACTTACAATAAGCAATATCAATGGTTCCCGGACACTATTTGTAAAAGCATTAATTTTCCAGAATTTTAAACTTAATCTTTCCGTTTCATTTATTTCATGGATAACTTTTTTTCTATAGTTGAATATTGTATTTGTAGATTTCAGGTATTTAAAATTTTGAAGTAATTGCGAAAGATAGCTATTATATAGATTTCCTTTGATTGAGATCCTGGTGGATAATTGTTTGAAATATTTAATTATATAATTATAGAAATATAATAAGCTTACTGTGCAAACCAGCACCATCGATGCGAATTTATAATCGGCCACTATTGCTATTATTATGTAACAGATAGACATCACAATGTATTGCAGTGTATTCAGATAACTGTGCAGTGCATTATTAAGCCGGTTAACTTCAAGGGTACTTATATTTTGAATAGTTCCGGCATCAGCAGCTATAAAACCAGTATATTTCATGTCCGTGATATCGTCGATCAGAGACCTCCTGGTTTTGCTTAATATTTGTGATGTGAGCAAAGCCTGAAGGTACATTTGTATAAATGAAAGCAACCCTTTTAGCACAAACATTAGGATGGAGATCAGCAATAAATTACTGAATGAAATACTTTGAATGCCAAAATTATCCAGTATCTGATTTACTTTATTTAAAACAGAAAATCCGGTATTATTATCAGGGTTGATCGTGTATTGTAAGATAGCTACTATTAGACCTATGCCTATACTATCCAGGAAAGTCATCAATATAGAGGCGATAAAAGTATAGTACAATTTATTGCCTACTATATCTCTAAAATATCGAAGATAACTTTTGGACGTTGAAGTCAAAAGAGCACTGATTGGATTTTTATTAAAACCCTTTTGATCAGAGGTTTGATTCAAAATAATTAATTATTTTTCTGATCAAATGCACACGGTCCTTTCCTAATACATTGTGTTTATGTCCGGGATATACGAAATAATCTATTTGTTTGCCCTTGCTTACACAACTTTGTATATAATTCAGGCTTTGTTGCCATACCACTACATCGTCTGATGTACCGTGGATGAGCAACATCGGCCCCGCAAGATTGTCAATATAATTGAAAGTGTTTGCTTTTTTGTATCCATCAGGATTCTGCTGTGGTGTATCCATGTACCGTTCAGTGTACATTATTTCATACATAGCCCAATCTGTGACAGGCCCACCGGCTACTGCAGCATAAAATTTTCCGGGATACCTGGTCATCATGCTAATGGTCATGAAGCCACCGTAACTCCAGCCATGGACGCCTATACGCTTAGGATCAACATATTTTTGAGTCAGTAAATGATCGTATCCTTTCATTTGATCTTCCATTTCCAGATCCCCTAAATTCCGGTGTACTTTATTCTCAAATACCATCCCCCGGTTGGAAGAACCCCGGTTATCCAGTGTAAAAACAATAAAACCTTCATTGGCCATTGTATACATCCACAACTGGGATTGTGCGAACCTGGAATTTCGGATCATTTGAGCATGAGGGCCACCATAGACATATATCATGACAGGATATTTCTTGGTTTCATCAAAATTGGAAGGAAAAATGGTCCTGGCAAAAAGCCTGGTCCCGTCATTTGCATATAATGTATCTAGTTCTGTCCGTCCTAAATTGTAGTCATTCAAAGGCTCATTGGACGTGAATATCTTACGGGATTTTTGTGATTTAGTATCAGTGACCCCATAACTCAGGTTCGTACCGAAAGCAGTATGAGCTTCAAAAATGTATTTACCATCGAATGACTGTTTGGTCATATGAACACCGGGGCCCTTAGTTAGTTGGGTGGTTTTACTTGTGGCGATCTCAGTTTGAAAACTTTGGACGTCGATAGAATTGGGAAGAATGCCCTGGAAGTAGACGAATTTTTTCTTATTATCAAATCCATTGATCGTACTTACTTCGATATCTTTGGTCAATTGCCGGATCAAAGTACCTTCTGTATTATATAAATAAAGTGAATTCCAACCATCTCTTTTGCTTTCAGTTACGAATATATTGTTGCTGGCCGGAACAAATGTATAGGAAGTCAATGGTTCGGAATATTGACGACTCGTCTCTTCGTACAGTGTTCTTATCTTATTGCCACGTTCAGGATTATAAGCATTGAATGTACTGTGATCCTGATCCCTGTTGATCTCTGCAAGATAGATTTCCTTTTCATCCGGAGACCAGGAAATATTGGTTAAATAATGCTCAGGATCACCTCCCGTTTCCAGGTAAATTGTCTTTCCGGTACTTACATTATAAATGCCAAGTGTGACGTGATGGCTTTTAGAGCCCGCCATAGGATAATATATATTCTTGTTGGTAGCAGGAGTGCTCGTCAGTGAAAAAACTGGATATTTGGTGACCATAGATTGATCCATTCTATAAAAGGCAAACATCTTTCCCTTAGGACTCCAGAATGTTCCTTTGGAGATGCCAAATTCTTCCCGATGTACAGATTGACCATACACAACGGAATCGTTTCCCTGCGCGATCAGGATCTGCTTCCCCTCTGGAGTCTGTATCCACAGTCCATTATCTTTTGTATAAGACAATCGATTGGAAATATCATTTTTGTCAACATTGTCAACATTGTCAGGAGCCATGTCATCCATTGATAGCTTTTGTGTTTTGATATCCATTATAATGTTTTTTCCACCTGAAGTAAAAGAAAGTTGATCGTGGTCCAGTAAGGTAAAAGAGGATACATTTTTAAGCTCATCAACTGAAAGGTTTTTTAAGCCAGGATTCACAAGTGTCACGAATGGGATTGAGTCTGTGGTATTTTTTTTAGGATTATACTTGTAGATGTAAGGACCTTTTTTGCTGTAGTATAGTATATTTTCATTTTTAGCCCAGGATATATTTGACCAGGAAGCAGGCGCAAGTTCCTTATTACCTGATAATAAAGCTTTTTCTAAGGTGAGGGTCTGTTTTTGAGAAAATAGGAATGAGGAAGTAATTATTAGAACAAATAAAAATATATATTTACACATTATGTTAGACTTTGAGGTAAAAATAACATTAAATCAATATAAAATACCAATAATTGACAGAAACCAACAATACAAAAGAAGTTCTGAAAGCAGGTATAAAGAACGATATTTATGTATTTGGTCCATTTGATAGATTTAATTATGGAGATTTACTTT
>JAYUWT010000224.1:0-13303 GCA_043753405.1 Saprospiraceae bacterium
GAGGATCGATGATGCGCACAGCCGGAGAGATCGTAAGGTTTATTCTCTGATATTTATCCACCTGGCCTGCCGTGAGATCCCCCTGGATGCTGGCTGCTACACCAAAAAGTTGATCACTTACGACAAATCTTTTGGTAATCATTGGCATATTGTCATCATCCTTGTACACGTGGATCAGGTAATTGCCGGATTTGGACAAACTGATCAGATCATTCGGAAATCTAAGATTGTATTGGGTGTAGACGATGCGCGTATTGACAGAATAAGCATATTCCCTGATTTCCTGATCATTGAATCCCTGGATGTATTCTATTTCATTGAGTTGTGATGGATTCCAATTGGCATCACATTGTACGATCCTGTATTTATAATAAGTAAAATCTCCGTTCAGATCATCAAAGATCAATTCAAGTGGTTGGTCGCCATTGAGGTAGACGCAGGGAAACCCTGTATTAGAGCCATAAGGCCTGAGAATAACTGTATTGATCCGGGGGTCATATACATGATCATAATTTACCAGGTCCTTAGGCTGGCATATTAACCAAAGAGGCAGGCAACAAAATAATAAGCTGGTTAATAAACTTCGAATCATAAAATTGATGGTTAATGTCCGGTATAAATATCCAAAAGTAAGGTTATCGTTTGTAATGCGGCTAAATATTTGCCCGAATGATTTATTAAACAACAAGAACGCTTTTTTAATGCGTTTTATTAAATGTTAACTTCAAACTTGTTTTTTTAAGACCTCGTAACATAAGCATTGGCAATGCTCTATATTTGTGGATATTTAATTATACAAATCGTACTGGTGGAAATAAACTTTTGGTCATTATTAAAGCAGATGGTGCTTGCATGTTTGATCTATAGTTTTCTAATCCTGTGCCTGGGTTATGAATTTGGAAATGGTGATCAGACAGAATTTATTCCCTTGCTTCGCGATAATATTGAAGCTGGATATTTTGGAAAAGATTTTTTTGTTCAAAACTATCTTTCTTATGGACATAAAGTGCGCGACGGCATAGTTTGGCTCAGCAATTTAGGCTTGCAAATCATGCCTTTAGCACATTGGTATTTTTTATTACACTTTATCTTTAGCCTCAGTCTGATCTGCGGAGGAATGGCCATTTTGAGCGTATTTACAAGAAATAAAGCACTTATCATTTGTGCATTGTGCGCGATCTGGGGTCTAATGTTTGGCATCAATCTCGGATCAAATGAAATATATTATGCCCAGTTGGTGCCTTCTTTGATTGCTAAATCATTTCTGATTTGGTCCATCTATTTTTATATAAAAGACAAAATTACTCTATGGCCAATATTTATAATTATCGGAAGTTTGTGGCAGGATATGGCAGCATTGCAATTATTGCTTTTACTTACTGCTTCTTCCTTTATAATGTTTCTTGTTCCATTATTCCGTCGTAAAAAAGAATTACCTGGTTTAACTGCAGGCGGCCATTTATTCAGAACTATAAAACCGTGGAATCTTTTATTTTTTCTCCTTTTTATTTCAGCTTTTTTGTTTCTCAAATGGGATCTCTTGTTCCGTTCCGATCCTTCACAGGATATGACCGGATTTATAAATATTTTATTGTGGAGGGTGGGTCATCACTTTGATCCTGCTTTATTTCCGGTAAAAAATTATATCATCTTTGGAATAGGAGTAGTTTTCGCATTGACGATTTTGTTGAAACGCAACCTGCATTTATTTGTCTTTTGCTTTCTGGCAATTTTAGGATGTATTACATATGCCGTAGCCTACCGAATTTATCCTGAGATAGTTTTAACACAGTGGTTCAAAACTACGATCTGGGTCAAGTTGATCTGCTTCGGGGCAGTTTTTATCTTCATGATGGAATTAATATTAAAGATGTTTGCGAAGCACCAAAAATTGAATATTCAGGCAGCCTTTCTAACGGCGGTATTGATCATTGGGATTTACAAAGGCCCTCTTCATCAGGCCCCTTACCAGTTACCTTTTACTCCTTCGAAAGCAAATGATGAAATAAATATAGCCTTGCTAGCCGCAGAAAAAACACCAAAAGATGCCCTCTTTCTTATCCCTCCGGACAATTCAACTTTTAAGATCTGGGCGAAGCGTAGTTGTTGGATCGATTATAAATCAACGGTATTCGATGCAGGAGTTTTGCAAGAGTGGCTTGAAAGGATATCATTGGTTTATGGCATTAACCTTCAGGATCAAGGTGGCCTAAATGCCTATCCGGCTATGCGTGCAGGTTATGCACACTTTTTACAAGATCCTCTCAATCTCACAAAGATCGGAGTCACACACGTTGTTACCGAAGAAGTGCTTCCACAATATCAATTATTAGGGGAAATGGGCAGATGGAGGTTGTATGGAATAAAATAGAGTTGCCTCAAATATATTTCAGTGTGTGCGGGCAATTGTATGCTCTAATTTTAACCGTTCAGAACCGTTCGGAACCGTTCGGAACCGTTCCGACGCCTTTTTAACTTCTTCTTTTTAACTTATTCTAAGTGATTGTATTTTAATTAAAATACCCTCAACTTAACGAATCATATCAAATAATTAAACCCAATCCGGGGTTGGCTCACTGATGATCTTTTCCCTGGGCTCTATCCGGGGCTATTAATGTTCAAGTCTTACCGGCTTGTTGAGCACAAGTTAACTGTATTTGCTAATTGTTAAATATTATTTACTTGTGGACTACATTCTACCTTAAAAGCTCATAATATCAATACTTTTCATTAAATAAAGGTTATGCCACGACTTGTGTTATTGACTTTGTATTGTCAAATAAAATGCCTTACTTTGGTAAAAAATAAGCAGCTCATGGGTTCATTTATTAAGGGGTTGGGATATTATGTTCCGAAAAATGTTGTGAAAAATGAAGACCTGATAAAATATATGGATACCACGGATGAGTGGATCCAGGAAAGGACAGGTATCCAGGAGCGCAGATATGCCACCAGGCATGAAGAATCCACGGTTTCCCTTGCAACAAATGCCTCAAGAATGGCCATTGAAAGGGCAGGTATTGAGCCTTCTGATATCGACTTTATCATTTTTGCTACTTTGAGCCCCGATTATTTCTTCCCCGGATGTGGTGTGTTACTGCAAAGAGAATTAGGTATTACCGCCACAGAATGTGGTGCCCTCGATGTTCGCAACCAATGTTCCGGATTTGTTTATGCATTGAGTGTGGCTCATCAGTTTGCCACCGGAGGTGTTTATAAAAATATCCTCGTTGTTGGAGCCGAGGTACATTCTATGGGTCTTGATTATACTACCAGAGGACGAAATGTAACGGTCATATTTGGTGACGGAGCCGGAGCAGCCATCGTACAACCAACAGATGAGAAGGATTCCGGTATCCTCGCCACCTGCATGCATAGTGACGGTACTCATGCCGAGGCTCTGGCCTTTATCAATCCGGGATGTCATGGAGGTCGTTACGGCGAGACCGAGAAATACGGTTACGAACATGAAAAAGATTTTGGTGGCACCTTTCTGACACAGACTATGATCGATGATGCACTCATCTATCCTGAAATGAATGGCCAGTTTGTTTTTAAAAATGCTGTACAGAAAATGCCAGAAGCCATCATGGAAGTTTTGGGAAAAACGGGTTATAAACCTTCAGATCTCAAAATGTTGATACCCCACCAGGCCAATCTCAGGATCGCTACCTTTGTTCAGCAGAAACTTGGCCTCTCCGATGACCAGGTCTATAATAATATTCAGAAATATGGTAATACCACGGCTGCTTCTATTCCGATAGCCCTAACCGAAGCATATGATCTGGGCTTATTCAAGTCCGGTGATTTAGTTTGTCTGACTGCTTTTGGCAGTGGATTTACGTGGGGTGCGGTGCTGATGAGATGGAAGTAAGATTTTATAGAAATAGATAAGGTTATCACAGAGTTACACGGAGAAAGACGGAGTTACACAGAGATTTCTTTAAGATGCTCTGTGTAACTCATTTTAAAACTCTGTGCAACTCTGTGATAACCTCCATTTCCTCTTCTATATCCCCGACCTCTGACCTCTGACCACTTTCTAGAGTCTAGTATCTAGTATCTGATGCCGACTTCAACGCCTTGACAATATCCTTCAATATATCATCCTTGTGTTCAAGTCCTATAGATATCCTTACCAGTCCATCCGATATTCCAACAGTGGCCCTTTCCTCAGGGGTCAGTTTACAATGCGTAGAGGACGCTGGATGCGTAGCAATACTGCGAGTATCGCCAAGATTGGGAGAGATACAGATCATTTGCAGGGTATTCATAAATTTAGTTGCCGCAGCATGTCCTCCTTTAATTGTTATGGTGATGATGCCCCCACCGGATTTCATTTGCTTTCTGGCAATCGCAACCTGAGGGTGAGACGCAAGAAATGGGTAAGAAACCTGATCCAATGCAGGATGGCCTTCAAGTAACTCTGCCACATAAAGAGCATTTTCACTATGACGGTCCATGCGGATCGACAGTGTTTCAAGGCTTTTACTTAGGACCCATGAGTTAAAAGGGCTTAAGGCCGGTCCTGTCAACCTGCCAAATAAATAGATGTCTTTGATCAACTCAGGTTTGCCGACCACGATACCTCCGAGGACCCGTCCCTGGCCGTCCATATATTTAGTGGCAGAGTGGATGACCAGGTCAGCGCCATATTTGATGGGTTGTTGGAGATAAGGAGTCGCAAAACAATTATCAACGATCAAAAGCAATTTGTGTTTGCGTGCGATCTCAGCAACGACCTCCAGATCGATCAGCTCTATCGCAGGATTGGTGGGTGTCTCGAGGTAAATGAATTTCGTCGAAGGCCGTATTAATGACTTTATTGCTGTGACATTGTTGGTATGAAAATAGCTGTAAGACATATTCCACTTTGGAAAATACTTGTTGAAAATGGCATGTGTTGCTCCGAATACAGAAGAGCATGAAATAACGTGATCTCCGGAACTTAGTAGTGACATAAAAGTGGTGAAAATTGCCGCCATCCCCGATGCGGTAGCAAATCCGGCTTCTGCTCCTTCCAAGAGGCAGACTTTATTGATAAATTCATTATTGTTGGGATTGACATACCGCGAATAAATAAAAGCATCGGATTCTTCATTGAAGGCTGCGCGCATGTCTTCCGCTTCATCAAACACAAAACTACTTGTGAGATACAAAGGTGTAGAGTGTTCGTTGTTTTCTGTTCGCGGAAATTGTGCCCTGATGGCATTCGTTTCAAAGTGTTTTTCTTCCATGTGTTATGAGCTGTGTAGCAAAGCTACGCGAAGGAGGGCAAAGTTTCGCGAAGATTTTTAATAAGTAATAGGTAATCGGTAATCGGTAATCGGTAATAAATCCTAAAACGAAGTAATCAAAGAAGTTCATTCTTCTTTCTGACTTCTCTCAGTGTTCCTCTGTGAATTTCTCTGTGAATCTCTGTGATAACCTTTATCAGCAAAATCTGATTAATTAAATTAAATTTTTTAGATACAATACAAACTATCATTTCTTTTATCCTGTTTATTCTATTTTCCCTCCTTCTCACTTTATCATCTTCTCACCTTCTCACTTTTCACAAAGAATTCCAAAGTTTCTAAAAGACCGTAATCCCTATTAGAAGGTCATTCTAACTTCTGACTTCTAACTTCTAATTTTTCTAATTCACCGTGACCTTATACGTAATATTCGCTGTCGGCTCCAATATCTTCGAAACAGAACAATATTTATCTACTGACAACTGAACCGCCCTCAAAGCTTTTTTTTCTTCCACTTTTCCATTGATTTTAAAGTGCAATTTTATATTCTTCCAGATCTTATGATCCGCGACCTTTTCATTTTCTCCATCCACTTCCACTTCAAAGGAAGTGATCAGCTGTTTTTGTTTTTTCAGGATCAGGATCACATCGATGGCGCTACAACCTCCCACAGCAGTGAGTAATAACTGCATAGGCCTCATGCCAAGTCCGTGACCTCCTATTTCGGGGGCTCCATCCATGAAAATAGTATTTCCCGCTTCATTGATGGCTGCCATGTGGTAGTCATCGTCGAGTCTTTTGATATTGATCTTCATTAAAATAGGATTTTAGTTACTTTAATATAAACCGGATAAAAGGGAGCTCCGTTTTAATTAAGACGAAGCTCCGTTTTTTTCCATTTTTTAACCTGACCGGATTAAAGATTAGGCTGTGGTGTGGTGCGCAGATAAGGCTTGATCTCCGTATATCCTTTGGGGAATCTGGCAGGAATATCCTCCGTTTTAATAGCTGGGATCACAACTACATCTTCTCCGTGTTTCCAGTTGGCCGGTGTGGCTACGCTGTAGTCGGCAGTCAGTTGCAATGAATCGATCACCCTCAGTATTTCATTGAAATTCCTTCCGGTTGAAGCCGGATAGGTGATCAGCAACTTCACCTTTTTATCAGGTCCGATGATCACGACTGAACGCACTGTATGTTTTTCCGAAGCATTGGGATGAACAAAACCATATAGCTTTGAAACTTCAAATTCCGGATCAGCGATGATTGGAAAATTGACTTCTGTTTGCTGGGTTTCATTGATATCCCTGATCCATGCATGATGGCTGTCGATATCATCCACGCTGAGTGCAATTACTTTAACGCCGCGCTTTTCGAACTCAGGCAATATTTTTGCAACTGTGCCTAGTTCTGTCGTGCACACAGGTGTATAATCTGCCGGATGGCTGAACAGTACTGCCCATTTGTTGTCGAGCCATTCATAAAAATTAATGTCCCCTTCGGTTGACTTTGCATGAAAGTCAGGAACTTCGTCTCCTAATCTGATTGACATGTTTGATAGATTTTAGTGGTTAAATAAATATTTTTTCTTTTACCTGGACGGCTTCCTTTACCGACACCTTCAGCTCATCAGAAACCAACGAAATGAACAGGTTGTTGTCCAGGATATATTTTCTTTTGGTTAATAATTGTTTGAGCTCTATGGTACCAACGACATAGGCATAACCAGGACCTGAATATTTCTGATTGATCTCCCGGAATTTAAATTCATCAAGATCGGCCGACTTATTATATCTCATATAAATGTCCACTATGACTTCATTGGTAAATTCAAGATGTTTGGATTGAGCAAACTTTTTAAACTCGTACCGGTAACCATAGGATAAAGCAGAAATATCTGAAAGGACTGCTGCTCCTGTAGGCAGGCTTCCGGCTCCCTTGCCTTGCAGAAACTGCTCACCGGACCATCTGCCCTCAATAATCACTCCGTTGTATTCATGATCCACATTGTACAAATGGTTGTCGGGTTTTATAAAACCGGGCGCCACAAAAACTGCTAGTTTATTGTCGTCAAGCAATTGAATGACCGGTATCAACTTTATTTTATAACCTTTTTCGGCTGCATACTGAATATCCTCGTTTTGCAATGTGGTGATACCAAGATTCAAAACCTGATCAGGATCGATGATCTTTCCGAAAGCGTGCAGGGCAAGAATTACTGCCTTAAATTTTGGATCATAACCTTCCACATCATTGGTCGGGTCGCTTTCAGCGAAACCCTTGTCTTGAACTTGTTGCAAGGCTGTATGATAGGTTAATTTTTCATTGATGGTCTGGGTTAAGATGTAATTCGTGGTCCCGTTGAATATGCCTGTCAATTTTTTCAGGTCTTCATTGTCGAAATATTCTTCCAGCGTTCTTATGATCGGAATACTGCCACATGCGGCCGCTTCGTACAAAATTGAAACATTGTATTTCGCCTGAAGGGTAAATAATTCTTGCAGGTGTACGGCCACCATTTTTTTATTTGCAGTCACGATATGTTTACCGCGACGTATTGCCTCACTAACTATCGCAAAAGCCTCATCAGCATCATCGATCAATTCCACGACAATGTCAATGTCATTATTGTCGAGCACATCCATTTTATTATAGGAGATCAGCTCTTTCGCTACTGTTCTTTCCTTGGTTCTGTCTTTGACCACAATACATTCGATGCTTGCCTTAAAGCCTGTGCTGTTATTTAAAACATGGTATAGTCCCTGTCCTACACATCCGAATCCGAACAACCCTATTTTTATTTCTTTTGCCAAAATATATCAATTTGTTATTTGTAAATATTTAGTGCTTGTATTTTCAAAAAATTCACTGACCAATACAGAGATTTGCCCGGTTTCAAGTAAAAACCCATCGTGTCCGTAATCTGAATCTATAGCCCTGAAAGACGCGTCAGGAATAGCACTTGCCATGAATTGCTGTTCCTCCACAGGAAATAAAATGTCGGAATTGAGACCTATGACCAGGGTCGGAACCTTGATCCTGAGTAATCCCGCTGCAGGATTTTTGCATCTTCCTCTGCACAGGTCATGTGAGTCCATTGCTTCCGACAGCCTTACATAAGAGTAGGCATTGAATCTGGCAGCCAGCTTTTCACCCTGGTATTGCTGATAGCTAGCCGGAGCTTTTGGGCCATTGATCTTTCTGCGCTCTTCCTGTGCAAATTTATAGGTTTTATAACTTCGGTAACTTAACAAGGCTATACTGCGAGCTGCTTTCAATCCTGCCACACCTCCTTCGTCCGTATTTGAATAATAGGTTGGATCTGCTTTGATCGCCATGCGTTGAGACTCATTGAAGGCAATGCCCCATGAAGAATGTACGCTATTGGTGGCGATCAGTATCAGCCGTTCAGTTACATTTGGATACAGGATACTCCATTCCTGGGCGATCTGGCCTCCCTGAGAACCACCAATAATAGTGTTGATCCTGTCTATGCCAAGTTTATCTTTTAATAATTGTAAAACCCGCGCCATATCCCGAATGGTAAAAGATGGAAATTCGTTGTACCATTTTTTACCTGTTATAGGATTAACACTCAATGGTCCTGTAGTACCGTAACAAGAGCCAAGGTTGTTAGTGCAAACTATGAAATACTCTTCGGGATTGAATAGATCATGTTCTCCAAACAAACCAGGCCACCACTCGAATACATTGCTATTTGCAGTAAGGGCATGACAAACCCAGATCACGTTGTTGCGCTCTTTGTTTAAAGTACCAAATGTATGATAAGCTATTTCCAGGCCTGGCAGGATCGCTCCGTTTTCCAGGATCAGCTCTTCACTATATTTATAAACAGATTCTTTCACGTTCTATTTTTTTAATTGATTAGGGCCGTTATTTATAGAGCCGGATATCGGTCAATATCAAATTTCCGCTATGTTGCAGATTTAGGATCTCACGATCGTTTTTCAGAAATTTGCTGTCTTTGATGTGGTCCAGCATCCGTTCTGTTTGCAGCTTTTGGCTTCTTCCAAAACTTGTATTAAATTCTATACCTACGCGGTGCTGTTGTTCACCGATGATCGTTGAATACAGATTTTCAGAAACTTTAGTAATTCTTGCTCTTCCCATGATTTTTATTTTAGTGTTGTTTGTATTGATGTGGTGTGATTCGATTTGATCACAATAGCAGATATTGATCCCTGATCTCTCAGGAAACAGTTTTTCCAGTAAATAAAAAGGAGAAAACTGTTAGCAGATAAGCCAACAACAACAGAACATCAATGGCATTAAATGTCCGGGACGTGAAAATTCAGCAAGCGTAATGCTTTGGTGAGAAAAACCAACCTTTTTTTGAAAAAACTCTGTGTGTAACATTTGTAAACAGTTTAATTTATTATCCTCCGTCTTACATCGGAGTAGGAATTGGCACCTGTTTTCCAATTCCGCATCTATTGCGGAACTTTTAGTTGGTTGCCAGTGGGTCGTAGAGCCTATTCTCTCGCCACTTCTTAATAAATTAATACACACTAATGGTGAGTAGTAATTATGCACAAATATAAAACAATTATTGAAAATCCGTTACTTCATATATATTTCTTCTAATTATTAAGATAAATTTAAGATAAATTATAAGAATCTAAACGTACTTAGCAAGCTTCTCTGCTTTATCAGAATTAACTCCGATTAAATGTTGAGATCATCATAATTTTAAATCTTATTCAATTATTTTATTCCTTAAATTATTACATTTAACAAGTCTATAAGTCCTTTATACAGATTAAAAAAGAAAAATCATTGACCAAAACTTTATGTTTGCACCCAATATGCCAATCAGCGTAAGTTGTATGTTTTCAAAAGTCCAGCAAAGTTTAAGCATCTACACACAAAGACTGTTGTTCAGCCGTTTAGGTTCTTTGTGTATTTTGATATTACTTAACATGCTGATCGTAGGAAACGCTTCCGGGCAGGAGATTACAACCGAAAAAGCGAGACAGGTCACCAGCGATACGGTATATGTGAAGGATTCCGCTAAGAATGATTTGCTACTGGATCTCTTTGACAATGATACATTGGAAGTAGAATTTGCTTACTACGGCAATTTAAATATTATTTATCCACTCGATGATACCCTTCTGGAACCTCAACTGCGACAGATAGATATCGCGAGGCAAAGATCTCCTCAATTTCTTACATTGGGAAACATCGGCTCCCCGGCCCTGTCTCCATTGATTAAGCCCATAGAACGAGATGTCTTTGAGATGGGTAACCACGGACACGATATTTATACGGTTACTTTCGATAACTTTAAGTTTTTCCGGCCCAAAACCCCCTATACCCACGTTCGATTTGGCACCACAACAGGAGTTAGAGATGACAATATTTTCTCAGGAAAATTAAGCAGGAAATTTGCCAAAAACCTTACCGGCAACCTGGAATATTCCAGAATAAATCAGGTCGGTGATTTTAAACGCGATAGAGCAAGAAATACGAATCTCGGGGTAGGTTTTGAACAAAGTCATTGGAAAAACAGATACAAAACGCATCTTCTATATACCTATAATCAATACTTCCGGGAAGAAAACGGTGGTATAGTCAATGACAGCTCACTTACCATAAAAGGATTTGCAGGGAACAGATTGAGCGTGCCTGTCTTCCTGGATGAGGCCGGCTCCAAAATCAAATCATGGGGGATTTTGTTAAACAATGATGTTGCCTTGTTGCAAAGAGGGGATAGTATCACAAGGCTAACCTCCACCAAAGGTGTACATCTCGGCTATGAGATAAGTTACTTACAGGAAAATGGTTTGTTTTATGATACTGATTCTAAAAATGGATTTCAAGACAGTGTGTATTACCGTGGAGTCAATAATGATGTTCGTGGTATAAGAAATAGCTATTTTCATAAAAACTTTAAAAATAGTGTTTACCTTTCAGTAAATGGAGGTGGCAATCCCAACAATAATAGATCGATTAATTTTCTCAAGGTAGGCCTAACCTATGAAAGGCATAAGATCGAATATTTGCCGGTTGATTCTTCCTTTTCTTTATTGAAGTTGTTTGGAAAAGGACAGTGGGATCTGGCCGATGTGGCCGGAATAGAAGCATCCGGATATTATCTGTTAAATTCCCTGAAACCTATATTTAACATAGAGGGAAAAGTGAAGGGAAAGTTTAAAACTGTTATCGATGCAGAAGCATGGCTTCAAATAATGAATCTTCCACCTGAATTTCTTTATGAAAATTTCCATATAAATTCTTTGCCGGTATACCAAAAAGACGCAGATAATATCTTTCATACTTATTTCGGAGGTAGGGTACATATTCCATTTTTAAATCTTGGTGCCTCCTTGCATCAGAATATTGTAAATAATTACACTTATTATGATGATGCGTGGGTCATGCAACAGATCACCGAAGCCACATCTGTAACAGGACTTTCTGTCAATCATAAATTGAAGTTAGGTGCTTTCCATTTTGACAATGATGTATTATGGCAAAGATCCAGCAGCGATAAGATAAGAATACCGACCTGGGCCACCAATCATGCGGTGTATCTGGAAAGCAGATTTTTTAAAAAGAAATTACTGATCAATGCCGGGATAGATGTCAGATATTTATCCCCTTTTGAGAGACAAGGATATAGTCCTGTTATCTTTAATTTCTATAACCCAAAAAATGCAATTAGTTCAGATCTGTTTGCTTATGATGTTTTCATATCTTACAAAGTGAGGTTATTAAGAGGTTTTGTCCGGGCAGACAACATCAATGCCCTTTATGATAAAAAAGGATTATACCAGATTGATAAGTATCCGATGGATGGTTTTGCTATCAGACTGGGCTTTGACTGGATGTTTAATAATTGATATCTTAAGTTCATCTTCCGAATGCACTAACAAGCTAAAACGGTAAAGCGCATTATAATCTAATGTGCCACCGTTGCCCTCTCTACAAAAGGATGCCTGTTCTCCCATTCCTCACCTGCAGGGTCCGGGCTCATCATCCTGACCCACCTCCTGATCAATGGATTTTTTATAAAAATAAAAGTAGAAAGATATTTTGGTTCGCAACCCAGCCTTGCTTTTGCCTCCAGGGCCGTCCTGCCCATGATCAATAACTTGCAATTATTCTCAATGGCCGTTTGAACACCAAAGAATAACATGTTAAAATAAAGGTTGTGTGCCTTATTGCTTTCATAATCGAAGCCGATATAATACATATCCAGTGTGCCATTATATTTCCACGCCGAATAAAAAGCTATTAATTCCCCTTCTTTGAAATAACCCCAGACATAAAATGATTTTTCAAAAGCTTTCTTTAACATTGGTAAATATTCAACAGATAAATAGCCAAGCCTTACCTGCTGATTATGAGCTACCTGATTGTATAATTCAAATATTTTTTCACGGTATTTTTCAACATCGACTAAATCCAACTCGCGCACAGTTACTCCATTCATCTGGGACTGAACTTTCCGAAAACGCTGTGCATACTTGTGTTTAAGGGATTTTTCATAATCTTTGACCGTACTCCACATAGGGTCAAGCTTCATTTCCATAGAAATGTCATTGGGCATTTTTATAAAATTAGGCTTAAGGTTTTGGAAATGGGTGATCAGGTGTGGAGGAATATCTTTGATGAGCAAGGCATTCGCCCTTGAATAACTCATGCAGGCATCCATCATGGAAGAATATATTACATAAGCATCATAAGGTGCAGAGACTATGGTGTGAAAGGTGGAGATCTCGTGGTGGAATAAATGCCCTGCCACCAATAGTCTGGGACAAAGTATACCTGAAATAATTTTCCAGGCTACTTTGGGTACCATCGACAGGCTCTCATCATTCAAGTGGACTTTTTTGATAGAAAGAATTTGAAAATATGCAACTGCAAGCAGCCGGTTGTCTTCAAAATATGCCACATATAAATGACTGATGTCCGGTAATGCTGCTGCTTCTGCTAGTTTCAACATATTGGTCCGTAGAAAATGTTTTGCAGGAAGCACCTTGTCCCAATCCGGATGTAGTTCTTCAATTTTATTGAACATCTTAACTTTAGAATTTTTG
>JAYUWT010000225.1:0-4827 GCA_043753405.1 Saprospiraceae bacterium
TTTAATCAGCGAATTATAAAGAAAGACGTACCATGTTACAACCAAAAAGAACAAAATTCAGAAAGCAACATAAAATGAACCCAAAAGGGGTTGCTCATAAAGGTAGTACGATATCTTTCGGTTCTGTGGCCCTTAAATCCATAACAGGCGGAAGATTGACAGCTCGTCAGATAGAATCTGCAAGGATCGCAATGACGCGTTATATGAAGAGAGAAGGAAAGGTTTGGATAAGGATCTTCCCTGATAAACCGATCACTAAAAAACCTCTTGAGGTGCGTATGGGTAAAGGAAAAGGTCCCGTAGATCATTACGTGGCAGTTATCAAACCGGGGAGAATTCTTTTTGAAATGGATGGCGTATCAGTAGAAATAGCAAAAGAAGCTTTAAGGCTTGCTGCTCAAAAACTACCGGTATTGACGAAGACAGTTTTAAGAACAGATATCAGACTAGAATAATTATAAACCATTTAGAATCATGGCAAACAAATATTATAAAGAAGTTCAGAATTTAGCTGACAACGAATTGGTTGAAAAGCTGGCTGAAAGACAATTGGAGCTGACTAAGACCTGATTCGATCAGACGATCTCCGGTAATGTTTCTCCGAAAGAGATCAGAGAAGCAAAGAAAAATATTGCCAGGATCCACACAGAAGTCAGAAGCAGGGAAGTTGCCCAAATGACTGAAGGTGACTTGGCTAAAAGATCGAAGATCAGACACAGAAGAAGCAAATAATCAAATCCTCGGGATTAAATAAAAAATTTTAAAGTATCCAGGCAATATGGAACAATTAGTTAGACAGTTCAGAAAGGAAAGAGTTGGTAAAGTTACCAGCAACAAAATGGAGAAATCCATTTCAGTAATGGTGGAGCGTAAGATCAAGCACCCATTATACGGAAAGTATGTAAAGAAATCCAATTCCTTTATGGCACACGATGAGAAAAATGAATGTCAGATCGGTGACATAGTTAAAATAATGGAAACGAGACCGTTGTCTAAGAATAAGAGATGGCGTTTGATCGAAATTATAGAAAAAGCGAAGTAATTAAATAATCAGGTATAATCCTTATTTGTAATGATACAGACAGAGTCCAGACTAAAGGTAGCAGACAATAGCGGAGCAAAAGAAGTGCTTTGCATCCATGTCCTCGGTGGTTCCACACGACGTTATGCTTCTATCGGAGATAGAATAGTTGTTTCAGTAAAACAAGCTTCTCCGGGTGGAATTAAAAAAGGTACTGTGTCCAAAGCAGTGATCGTGAGAACCCGAAAAGAAATAAGACGTAATGACGGATCATATATCCGTTTTGACGATAATGCAGTTGTTCTTTTGAACAATCAGGATGAGCCGAGAGGTACACGTATCTTCGGCCCTGTAGCAAGAGAATTGCGCGATAAGGATTATATGAGAATTGTTTCATTAGCTCCTGAGGTGCTTTAAAAAATAAGTCATGAGTAAAAAGACAAATTCCAAACAAAAGCGTTTCGCACCAAAATTGCATATCAAGCAAGGTGACGAAGTAGTTATCATCGCCGGTCGGGAAAAAGGTAACAAAGGTACAGTGACCACAGTATTGGTTGGTCAGAACAGAGCGATCGTAGAAGGCCGTAACATGGCAAAAAAACATGTGAAACCTCAACAGGATCAACCGGGTGGTATCCAGGATATTGCAGTTCCTATTCATCTTTCCAACCTTATGTTGGTAGATAAAGCAGGAGTTGCGACCAGAACCGGTAGAAGAGAAGAAGACGGTAAAGTCGTTAGATATTATAAAAAATCAGGTGAAATAGTTAAGTAATGAGTTACACTCCCAGATATAAAACTAAATACAGAGAAGAAATTGTTCCTAAACTGATGGAAGAATTCAAATATACTTCTGTAATGCAGGTGCCTCGCCTTGAGAAGATCTGTATCAATCAGGGTCTTGGTGATGCTGTTGCGGATAAGAAAATTATCGACAATGCATTGGTGGACCTTACGACGATCGCAGGTCAAAAAGCGGTTGTCACAAAAGCAAAAACGTCTATCTCCAACTTTAAGTTGAGAGAAGATATGCCGATCGGTATCCGAGTTACACTACGTAATGAGCGTATGTATGAATTCCTTGACAGATTTATCTCAGTTTCTTTACCTCGTGTTAGAGACTTCAAAGGTATCAATGACAAAAGTTTTGACGGCAGAGGCAACTATTCACTGGGTATCACAGAGCAGATCATCTTCCCTGAGATCGATATTGACAAGATCGCAAAAGTATTGGGTATGAATATCACATTCGTAACCACTGCCAAGACAGATGCAGAAGCATACGCTTTATTGGCAGCTATCGGCTTGCCGTTTAAGAATAAAAATAACAGCTAAATAACATAACCTAATGGCAAAGAAATCAATAATCGCGCGCGAAAGAAAAAGAGAGCGCATGGTTGCTAAATACGCTGATAAAAGAAAACAACTGAAGGACGAAGGAAACTACGAAGAACTGGATAAAATGCCACGTAATTCAGCGAAGATCAGACTTCACAACCGTTGCAAACTGACCGGTCGTCCTAAAGGATACATGAGGGATTTCGGTCTTTGCAGAGTGATGTTTAGAAAGATGGCCTTGGAAGGAAAGATCCCCGGTATCACTAAATCTTCATGGTAATATAATTGATTAATAAATTTTTATTTAGAAATAAATTTTAACAAAATGGCTCAAAGCGATCCAATATCAGATTATCTGACCCGAATCAGAAATGCTCAGCAAGCTGGTCACAGAATAGTTGAGATTCCTTCTTCAAACATGAAGAAAGGAATAACTGAGATTTTATATGACAACGGTTATATATTGAAATATATGTTTGATGATGCAGCCGGAAAACAAGGTATTATCAAAATAGCTTTGAAATATAATGAGAATACCAAGAAACCGGTTATTCAACAGTTGAAAAGAGTAAGCCGTCCGGGTTTGCGTCAGTATTTTCACAGTGTGGATCTGCCAAGGGTGATCAATGGTTTAGGAATAGCTATCGTTTCAACATCACATGGCTTACTTACTGATAAGCAGGCAAGGGCTCAGAAAGTAGGTGGCGAAGTGGTTTGTTTCATTAGTTAAATATTATTCAGAAAGAGAGAAATAATAAAATATGTCAAGAATTGGTAAAGCCCCTATTACAATACCGTCAGGGGTGGAATTTAGTGTAGACAAGTCCAATGTGGTGACTGTCAAAGGACCAAAAGGTAAGCTGACTCAAAAGTTTGATGCTGACATGGTGATCAATGTGGAGGACGGAGTCCTGAATGTAGTTAGACCTACAGAATCAAAACGTCACCGTTCATTGCATGGTTTGACACGTGCTCTTATCAATAACATGTTTGAAGGTGTTTCTTCAGGGTACACTAAAACTATGGAATTGATTGGTGTAGGATTCAGGGCTACCAATACAGGACAGCTACTGGAATTGTCTCTTGGTTATTCGCATCCGATCATGTTTTCTATACCTGAAGAAGTGAAACTGGAAACAAAAGCAGAAAAAGGTTCGCCTCCTACTATTATATTGAACAGTTTTGACAAACAATTGATCGGTCAGGTAGCAGCTAAAATACGTGGATTCAAAAAACCTGAACCTTACAAAGGAAAAGGTATCCGTTTTGCAGGTGAAGTAGTAAGAAGAAAAGCCGGTAAAACAGCAGGTAAGAAATAATATCCTTATAATATTCTATTTATAGTTTGAAATGAAAAAGACAAAAGAGGAATCAAGAAACAGGATCCATTTCAGGATCAAGAAGAAGCTTAGTGGAACTCCTGAGCGTCCAAGGTTAGTTGTGTTCAGAAGCAATAAATCCATCTATGCACAATTAGTGGACGATTTGAGTGGCAATGTGCTTACTGCTGCATCTTCCGGAACATTAACTGCTAAAGACGGAGTGAATAAAGTGGACCAGGCTAAAGAAGTCGGTAAAATGATCGCCGAAAAAGCAAAAACCAACAATATCAGCAAAATTGTATTTGACAGAAGTGGCTATTTATATCATGGCAGGATCAAAGCATTGGCTGAAGGAGCTCGTGAAGCAGGTTTAATATTTTAAATTTTTTAGTAAACAAAATAATGGCTAAACAACCACAAAATAATAGGATGCGTCCGGCTGACGCTGAATTGAAAGATAAATTAGTAGCAGTCAACCGTGTTGCTAAAGTTACAAAAGGAGGACGTACCTTCAGTTTTGCTGCAATTGTTGTGGTAGGAAATGGCCAGGGTTCAGTTGGACAAGGTTTAGGAAAAGCAAGAGATGTGGCTGACGCGATCGCAAAAGCGATTGACGATGCTAAGAAAAATCTGATCCAGGTACCGATCTATAAAGGAACTATTCCTCATGCACAATTGGGTAAATTCGGAGCAGGCAAGGTTTTCATCAAACCGGCTGCAGATGGTACAGGAGTTATAGCAGGAGGTGCCATGAGAGCAGTTCTTGAGATCGCAGGCGTACACAATGTATTAGCTAAATCTCAAGGATCATCCAATAAACATAACGTGGTGAAAGCTACTTTGGACGCTTTGATGAAACTGAGGGATCCTTATACTGTAGCTCAGCAAAGAGGAATTACTTTGAATGAGTTGTTTTCAGGAGAAATAGAAAAATAAGATAAACCATGGCACAATTAAAAATAACACAGGTAAAAAGTACCATCGACAGATCCAAACGCCAGAAGGCTACAATGGAAGCTTTAGGTATTAAAAAAGTATATCGTTCAGTAGTTCATGAGGATTCGCCGTCTTTAAGAGGAATGATAAAAGCAGTTGATCATCTGATCAAAGTAGAAGAAGTTAAATAATCTTTAGATAACAAGATAT